>CAMNHG010000063.1 GCA_946539105.1 uncultured Clostridia bacterium
TCGCGAACGCCCCCGACGGAATTGAGATTGTAATGACAGGCCACAATCCGCCCGAGAGGTTCATTGAAGCCGCGGACTACGCAACCGAGTTCAAAAAAGTAAAACACCCCTTCGACCGCGGAATCGGCGGAAGAAAAGGGATTGAGTTTTAGTTGAAAGTTGAAAGTGAAAAGTGGAAAGTTAAGGGTCATCGCAAGGAATGGGTGTTGTTACCCAAATCAAAGATTTGGACAACACCTCAGCTTCGCTCCGAATTTATAATATTGCAGAACGTTTGGAAAAGTTAGTTTCTCACCATATTAATTCATTCGGGAGCAAAATGTTTCGGAAAAACTAACTTCTGTTCCCGACCGAAACTTTCAATTTTCAACTTTCAACTTTCAACTCAATAAAAAATGGCGGTCACTGACCGCCGTTTTTTTATTGCAGTGCTTCCTTCGCAGCGTCCGCCACGATATTCAAGCCCTTCATGAGCAGGGTGTCCTCGATAACAAGCGGCGGCATAATTTTCAGCACTGAGCCGTCTCTGCCGGCGCACTCGCAAATCAGCTTCTTCTCAAAGCACTTCTCGATTACAACTTCTGAGAGCCCGGGGTTGATTTTGCCGAAGTCGATACCCCAGATAAGTCCCATTCCGCGCAGCTCAAGACGGCTGTCAATCGGGAGGATTTCCCTTTCGATAAAGCTCTTTACGAGCTCGCCCTTGCGGCGTGTTTCTTCCTCGACGTTGTTTTCGAGCAGCCAGTCGAACGAAGCCTTGCCTGCGATGAATGAGAGCTGGTTGCCTCTGAATGTGCCGTTGTGCTCGCCGGGCTTCCAAAGGTCGAGCTCGCCCTTGAGCAGCAGAATCGCGAGCGGCATTCCGAGACCGCCGATTGACTTTGACATTACGACCATATCGGGCTGAATACCGGCGCGCTCAAACGAGAAGAAGCTGCCGCAGCGGCAACAGCCGACCTGGATGTCGTCTACAATCATAAGGATGTCGTTTTTATCGCAGAAATCGCGCACCTGACGGAGAAATTCGTCGCTGAACGGACGGATTCCGCCCTCTGCCTGCAAGGTCTCCATAATAACCGCGGCAGGCTTTTCAACGCCTGAGTGGTCGTCGTCGATAAGCGTCTGCATATACTGAATAACGTCGAGCCCCTCGAACATATACGGAGCAGGGATGTGGGTTACGTCGTTAAGGCTCGCGCCTGCGCCGTTACGCGCGTACATCTCTGATGTGAGCGAAAGCGCGCCGAGGGTCATACCGTGGAAGCAGCCCATAAACGCGAACACGTTGCGTCTGCCCTTGTTCTTTCTCGCGAGCTTCAGCGCGGCTTCAACGGCGTTTGTGCCGGTGGGACCGCAGAACTGAATTTTGTAGTTATAGCCGCGCGGCTCGATAATCTTCTTCTCCAACGTCTCGATAAACTCGCGCTTTGGCACGGTGTACATATCGAGAGCGTGAATAATGCCGTCGGTGGAGAGGTACTCAACCATTTTCTGCTTGATGTACTCGTTGTTGTGGCCGTAGTTAACCGCGCCGGCACCGCAGAAAAAGTCGATATAGTCTACGCCGTCCTCATCGGTGATAACAGCTCCCTTGGCGTTGGTGAACACCTTGGGGAAGTGACGGCAGTATGAACGAACCTCTGACTCGTAGTTTTCAAATGTGCTTGTATTCATAAAATTCCCTTCCTGTACTTACAGGCTCAATTTGCCTTTTACCTGTTGTTCTTGTTAGCGAAGTATTTTAAATAACCCGATAAGCCGTTTTTGACAATTTCCTCGATTTGGACAGGGTTGTCGGGGAGCATAACAATCAACTTATCGCCTGATTGTAACATATATCCGTCGCGTCCGTCAATACCCCTGAGCCTTTTTATCAGCTCGGGCTCGCTGTCGGCGGCGGCGTTTGAGATAATCTTAACCGCGCTTCGGCTGTCGTCAAAGTCCAGACCGCCGATTAAAAACGCGATGTCGCTGTCCCTGAGAGCCTCTATCAGCCACGCGCCGAGGGCTTCGCTTTTTGTCGCGAAAACCGAGCCTGAGTGGCTGAGCTGGTTTGCCGAAAGGCATTTTTTCAGCGCGCGCTCACAGACAGAGGTCTTTTGCGCCGAATAAAATACTATTTTATAATCCATGGCGCGCCTCCTAATGCTGTGCGAACTCGGGCTTTAGCTGAGGCTCAAAGTTAGGCGCGATTGTCATATCCGCCTGAACGCAGTTAAATTCCAGCTGCCAGCCCTTAAAGACATAGTTGTAGTAGGTGTCGCTCGGCTTAACCGGATTCGGCGGAGCGGTAGCCGCCTGACCGTCGAGCACCTGCTGGGTAGAGATTTCCGAGCCGTCGTAGTTGATGAACTTGACGGTGTGATAAACCACCAAATCCGTCGTAGGCGGTTCGTTCTTCTTCTCTTCTTCATCATCGTCCTTGGTCTTTTCGGTGGTCGGCGGTGCGGTGGTAGCTCCGCTTGCGGAAACCTTCTGCTCCTTAAAGTCGTAGGTGCCGTCGTACCAGTTTATCTGCTTGCCCTCGTAGGCGGTGCAGAAATCGGTAACCTTCGGACGTTCGCCTCCGCGGGAGTTGTAGTAAACCTCAGGCCAGACGGCGTTGTCGTTTTCAGTCGCCTTGCTCACGTCAACCTTGTCGCTTTCGCCGATTCTTACGCGCCTTGCCACAACCACGGTACGGAAGTTTGTGTACTCGTAGGAGCAGGTGGACAGCGTGATAAGCTCGTCGTCCTCGTTGACGTTAACCGGGCAGTTGATAAGCGAACGGACGCGGACGTTATAGACGTAGTTCATAAAGTCCTTCTCGTTTTGGAAGTTGCCTATCATATAGTTGAAGAACTCGCCCTGACTCGACAGGGTGTTGGTCTTGAAGATTGAGATAATCTTGTACGTTCCGTTAGCCTGGGGAGTGTCAAAGCGGATTGTGGGCTGTTCCTTGTAGAAGTCAAGGTCGCCGGACGTTCCGCCGTAGTTCATCAGCTCTCCGAACATTGAGCCGTCGTTCATATGGTGGCCGTGCATAATTATGTTCTTGCTATTGGTGCCCTCGGTACAGCGGTAGTCAAGGAAGATTGAGCCGTAGGAGTCGTAATCGCCCTTGTAGTTGTGGTTGAGGTAGTACTGTCCGGACATATCGTCGTCCTTGTGCCAGAGCACAGGGTAGTCGATTTGCGTATCGTTGATCTGAATCCAGCCGACAATCTCGTCGTTTATCTCCAAAAGCTCTTTCCATTTGTCGTCCGTGATGTCGGGGGCGTGCGGGTCGTCCTTGCGGTCGCCGTGGGCGATTGTCTGAATTTCGCCGTTAAGCTGGGCGTTGCGCACGCTGAGGAATACCATATTGTAGAACAGCAGCCACAGTGCCGCGATAAACACCAAAAACGCCGCGATTACAACCAGCTTTCTGCCGATTTCCTTTTTTGAGTCGCCCTTTTTGGGAATGTACTTGCTTACAAAGTCGGTTCTGGGCGGAACGTACTTTTCAACCGAAAAGCCGTCGGGATAATCGTTTGCGGAGTTTTCAAAAACCTCGGTCGTTCTGACCGCCGCCAGTGCCGCTATCCGGGCAAAATCCTCGCCGGTAAGCTCCGCCTTGGGCACAGCCGCGACGCGGATTCCCTTGTATATAAAGCAATAGCCCTTGTAGCCGTTGCCGAAGTCGCCCAGCGAGAAAACCTTAGCCTTTTTGCGGGTGAGCAGGTAGTCCTCCTCCATCGCCTTCAGCTCTTCTTCTGTTTTGCCGTCAGCCTTTGCCTGCTTAAACGCCTTGTCGCGCTCCTTCCAGTATTTTTTCGGAACAGGCTCGGACTCCGCGCGTTCGGCGGTTACGACCGTCTCTACAAAATACTTTTTGAAGGACTCGCTGTCCTTGGTGCGCAGGGCGTTGGCGATGATGACAACGTCGGGCTTGTCGTCGGAGCGCGCCAGGGTATTGAGCGCGGAGTTGATAACAACCGGGGTCATCAGGGCTTTGGTGACGGATTTGAGCGAATAGCCGTATTTGTCCAGCTTTTCTCTGAGCTCGCCCTCGCGTTCGGTCAGGACGTCGGTTTCTTTCTTTTTATTTACGGAAATAATTTCTACAAACACGACAGTCAATCCTTTCGTGGTTATGAAATGTAGGTGATTTTTAAGTTTTGCAGGGCTTCTTCAATAAGCGGCTCGAAGCCTGCGTTTTCCTGAGCCTGTTTTACGAATTTGAGCACCGGCTTTGTGCGCGGATGCTTGGGGGTGAACACCGTACAGCAGTCCTCGTAAGGCTCAATCGAGGTCTCGAAGGTGTCTATTTTATATGAAATGTCAATAATTTCCTGCTTATCCATACCGATCAGCGGTCTGAACACGACCATATCGGTCGCCTCGTTCGTACAGCCGAGCGCGCCTATTGTCTGGCTCGCGACCTGACCGAGGCTTTCGCCTGTAATTAACGCCTGGCAGTCGTTCTGCTCGGCGATTCTCTGCGAAATCTGCATCATCAGCCTGCGCATAATTATCGTGAACAGCTCCTCGGGGCAGTCGTCGCGCAGCTTTTCCTGCAGCCTTGTGAACGGCACGGTGTACATCTTCATCGCGCCCGAGTAACGCGCTACCTTTTGAAGAAGCCTTACCACCTTGTCCTCGGCACGCTGACTTGTGTACGGCGGACTTGCAAAGTGCACCGCAGTGAGCTTGATTCCGCGCTTTGCCATCATATACGCCGCGACGGGTGAGTCGATTCCGCCGCTTATCAAAATTACCGCCCTGCCGCCTGTGCCGACGGGGATTCCGCCCGCTCCGCGGATTGGGTCGGCGTGGATATACGCGCCGTGGTCGCGGATTTCAACATACACCGTGACCTCGGGATTTTTAACGTCAACCTTTAGGTGGGGGAATTTCGAAAGTATCGCGCCGCCTGCCTCTCGGCAAATCTCGGGGGATTTGTACGGAAACTTTTTGTCGCTGCGCTTTGCCTCAACCTTGAAGGTCTTTGCCGCTCTGAGCTGCTTCGCGAGGTACTCGGGAGCGGTCTCGAGCACGGATTCAAGCGTTTTTTCGTCGCATAAAGCGGCACGCGAATAGCTGACGATTCCGAAAATCCTGCCGACTCTCTCGCACGCCTCGTCCAAGTCGATGTCGTCACTCAGCGGCTTTACGCTGACGGTGGACTGCGCCGAGGTAATCTCGAACTTGCCCAGCGGCGAAAGCGTGTTCTTTATATTCTTTTTAAGTACGTCCTCAAACTGGCGGCGGTTTAGTCCCTTAAGGACAATCTCGCCGTCCTTGAGCAATAAAATCTCTTTCATATTCTTCCTTATCTGTGCGCGAGGATTTCAAGACCTTCGCGGATACCCTCGCACAGCGCGTCAATATCTTGTTTTGTGTTGTGCTTTGAAAAGCTGATTCTCAGCGCGGAATCGGCTCTTTTTTTATCTATGCCCATCGCGCTTAAAACGTGGCTGGGCTTGCCCTTTGCGCAGGCACTGCCGGAGCTTACGTAAACCTCCCTCTCCTCGAGGAAGTGGAGCATAGTCTCGCTTCTTACCCTGCCTGCGGTGATGTTGAGCACGTAGGGCAGCGCGTTTTCGGGCGAGTTGAACAGCACTCCGTCAATCTCCGAAAGCCGCTCTACGGCGTAATTTTTCAGCTCTGAAACCAGCCTGTAATTCTCTTTAATATCAAACTCCGCGCACGCCTCGCCGAACGCCGCGATAAGCGGAAGCGGCTCGGTGCCGGGGCGGACCTTTTTCTCCTGCTCGCCGCCGAACTGGCGCGAAACAAGCCTTACTCCGCGTTTGATGTACAGTGCTCCCACGCCCTTCGGCGCGAAAACCTTGTGACCGCTGACGCTGATTAAATCCGCGCCGAGCTTTTTTGCCTTTATTTCGAGCTTGCCGAACGCCTGAACCGCGTCGGTGTGGCAGATAATATCGGGATTTTTGAGCCGCGCGAGCTCGAAAATTTCATCGACCGGGTTAATCGCTCCGGTCTCGTTGTTGACATACATAACCGAAACGAGCGTGGTGCTTTTGTCAACCTGCTCCGCGACGTCGCCGGGACTGATTGTGCCGTCGGCGCAGGGCGTGATGTACACGACGTCCCGGCCGTTTTGCTCCAGATGCTTTGCGGCTTCGAGCACGCTGCTGTGCTCCGCCGAGGAAACAACAATCCTCTTGCCCGAGCGTTTTTTCGCCTCAGCCGCGCCGAAAATCGCGAGGTTATTCGCCTCGGTGCCGCCGCTCGTGAAAAAAATCTCCTCATGCTGTGCGCCGAGCCTTTCGGCAACCGCCTTGCGCGCCTGCTCAAGCTCTTTTTCGGCTTCAATTCCCTTTGTGTGGAGCGACGAGGGATTGCCGTAGATTTCGGTCATTACCTTAAACGCCTTTTCAGCCGCTGACGGACTTACCGCCGTGGTCGCGCTGTTGTCAAGATAGTGCTCCAAACCGTTCACCAAACCCTTCTCCCCCATTGTAATAGTTATATTTACTCTATTATACTACATACCAATGAAAAAATAAAGTGATAAATTTAACATAAATCAAAAATTTTCGCGAATAATAATGGCAAATTGTTGATGTAAAAGGCGGAGATATTATGGTTAGCCGAAAAGAGTATAATAAAATTGTGGAGCGCAACTCGCCCAAATCCAAAACCCTGCAAAACTGCGCGAGGGCGTTTGTGTTCGGCGGAGCATTTTGCGCGCTCGGTCAGGGAATAATGGAGATTATTTCGCTCTGGGGCGTTAAGGAGCAGGACGCGAGGACGCTGACGTCCGTCGCGCTGATATTTTTGGGAATACTGTTGACCTTGCTCGGCGTGTACGACAAAATCGCAAAGCACGCAGGCGCAGGCACGCTCGTGCCGATTACAGGCTTCGCGAACGCCGTAAGTGCGCCTGCGATTGAGTTCAAAACCGAGGGCTTCATCACGGGAGTAGGGGCAAAAATGTTCATCATCGCGGGCCCGGTGATAGTGTACGGCACGTCCGCCGCGATAATCTACGGCGCGGTGCTGTGGGTACTGCACATGTTCGGGATAACGCTGTTTTAGCTAAATTGCGCTTTGCGCAGCTAAATTGCCGCGTTGCGGCAGCTAAATTTCGGCGTTGCCGAAGCTAAATTTGCCTTCGGCAAGCTAAATTGTTTCCTGCGGAAACAGCTAAATTTGCCTAGCGGCAAGCGAAATTATTTCCGTTGGAAATAGCTAAATTACAGCTCTCGCTGTAGCTAAATCGCGCTTCGCGCAGCAGATTTAATCTAAACGTTTGTTGATATTCGTAGGGGCGGACCCGTGTGTCCGCCCGAGGGCAAGGGCAAGCCTTGCGTTTGCTACAATGTTTTATCTAAAATATATACATTTTAGAATATGTTGTAGGGTACGGTCTTGACCGTACCGCAAGTTAAAAGCCAAGCATTTAGTGTTCAACCTGCGAGTCGGTCAAGACCGACCCCTACAATTATATATGAAAGGTTGGCGGTGTCGGAAACGCAGCCCCCTCCGTCACGGCATAAATGCCGTGCCACCTCCCCCGCAAGCGGTGGAGGCTTTAAATTGGATAACAAAAAACGCTTCCGGGTTGTTACACTCGGGAGCGTTTTTATTTGTAGAGA
>CAMNHG010000064.1 GCA_946539105.1 uncultured Clostridia bacterium
CGCGACAGTGAACAAAAACTGCGCGCCGCGCGACTTTGAAAAGTCCTGAATCAGCCCCAGATTATGCACAAGCGAGCTTGCTTTTCTGTCAGAAAAAACGTTTTCGCCCATGTAATTGTCAAGCGTTGAGCTGTAGTACAGCCAGCCGTCTGTTCCCGCGACAACGCTGTCGTTGTTTGAATTTAAAAACAACGAGGACTGAATTTTCGCGTCGGCGGTAATCGCGAGCGGTCTGAAAGCAAAGTGCTTTTCAAAGTAATCGCCCAGCTGAGTGGGATACGATGTGTTCAGCTTTCCGTCGCTGTCGGTAACGGTCGGCAGCTTTGTTTCTCTCTCGTTGCCGATCGGCTCGTTTGAAGGCGCGAAAATCATTCCCAGAGAAGGCAGCAGGCACAGTGCCAAACACGCGGTAATAAAAATTGCCGCAAGTATTTTTTTCATTTTACGCCTCCTCTAAAATCTAAAGTAAATGAACGGATTGTATCCGCTGGGTGAAAGTCTGAGAATACAGAAAAACAATCCCGCAAACGCCAGACAGTACAGCGCGATACTTATAATTCGCCATCCGGTCGAAACACTGCCGTCAGCGTACAGCTTCTGACGGATTTTGTCCGAAAGCGGTCTTATCGGCGCGCAGCCGATAACGGCGATAACAAATATGAATATAAACCACGGCGTAAGCTGCCTGAGCGCGAGGCTCATATCGTAGCCTGCGGGGCTGCCGAAGCTGAACATCCTGCCGATGTAGCTAAAGCCGTATGTGATTGTGTCCGCTCTGAACACCACAAAGCCGAGGAGCACGACGAGCATTGTATAGATATGCCCAATCGCCTTCGGCAGTTTTTTGAGAAATGGCAGGTATTCCTCCAGCAGCAAAAACAATCCGTGCCACAGTCCCCACAGCACAAACGTCCAGTTCGCGCCGTGCCAAAGACCCGTGAAGAAAAATACTATTATTCGGTTCAGCGCGGTTCTGGCTTTACCCTTGCGGTTTCCGCCCAGGGGAATGTAGAGATACTCCTTGAACCAGGTCGAAAGCGAGATGTGCCATCTGCGCCAGAAGTCCTGAACGCTGCGCGCGCCGTACGGATAAAGGAAGTTCTCCTTAAACGTAAATCCGAACATTTTGCCCAGACCGATTGCCATATCCGAATATCCGCAGAAGTCGTAATAGATCTGGAACAGATACGCCGCCGCGCCGAGCCAAGCCGACAAAAATCCGAGCTGTGAAGTGCTTTGCGCGAAGATAATATCCGCCGCCTGACCCATTGTGTTCGCAATCAGTACTTTTTTAGCGAGTCCGCAGACAAACCGCCTTAAGCCCTGAGCAATCTTCTCTATGCTCTGCGAGCGGTTGTCAATCTGTTCGGCGATATCTCGGTACTTTACAATCGGTCCCGCGATAAGCTGTGGGAAGAACGTAATATAAAGCAGAACCTTAAAATAGTTCTTCTGAACGCCGACCTCGCCGCGGTACACGTCGATTACATACGACAGTGCCTGGAAGGTGTAAAATGAAATACCGATCGGAAGCACAATCTCGGGAACCGGAACCGAAAGGTGCGTTACCGAGTTAAACGCGGTAACGAACATTCCGGTGTATTTAAACAGCACCAGCGTTCCGATATTGAACACCACCGCAATAATAAGCGGAAGCCTTTTTAGCTTTTCGGATTTTCCGATCCAAAGTGCGCAAAGGTAATTTACCAGCGAGCTAAGTATCATCAAAAGGACATAAACAGGCTCGCCGTAGGCGTAAAACACCAGGCTGAACGCGATTAAAAGTCCGTTTCTGACCTTGTGAACCGGAATAACCGTGTACAGCAAAAAGACTGCCGGCAAAAATATACATAAAAATTCTAATGAACTAAAAACCATTTTGCTTACCTAAAACCATAATTTCAAACCGCCCTGCGGTTACTGATTTTAATCTCCGGATTAAACTAAACCTTAACGTGCATCCACGGCTGACCGGGAGCAATACCTGCCTTGTAATCCACATCGACCTTGGTGTTATAGCTGAGCGCGTAATATGAAGAATGGAATCTGTGGCGCGCCCATTCGGCATCGTAAATCAAGCCGTTGATTTCAGCCCATCCGTGTCCGCCGCTGCTGCAGGCGTAAACATTTGTATAGCCTATAGCCTTTGCCATATAGCATAACGCCGCGCCTACGCTGAAGCAGTTACCCGTACCGTTCGCAAGAATGTCGTTTGCGTAAATAACAGGCCAATCCATACCGTGATAATGCGGAATACGCGGATTCTTTTCGGGGTAGTGATCTCTAATGTAGTTAAAGCTGGCTCTCAGCTTTTGCTCGTTGCTCATATTACTTGTGGTTATACGGGCAAGCAGCTTAAAGGCGTTAAACAGGTTTCTGTCCGCGGCAGTAGCAACCTTTGTCGCTTTGCCGTTCAGCACAATCCAGTCCGCGCCGTTTGAGGTTACCGCGCCGCGGTAGCTTGTGTCGATTCTGCCGTTTTTATCGGCGTAGCTGTAGCCGTCGCGGCTGTTGCCGACAATGCCGTTCTTCTGCAGAACGCCGTTTTGGTAATAATATCTGTATCCGTCGATAGTCAGATATCCGTCAAAAACAATTTGACCGTTGTTAAAGTTCCATGTGGTTGACCACGCGCCGTATGCCGCTGCGGCGTTTTCGGGCTCGGACAGTGCTCTTACCTGGTACGAGTAAAAGTCCTTTCCAGTTACCGCTTTGTCAATGTATGAGGTGCCGTTTACGATAATATATTCATAGGACGAATTTCCCTTTTTCAGCTTCGCAATCTGGTACTTATCCGCGCCGGCAACGCTGTTCCAGCTGAGCTTTAAATCTCCGTTCACCATGGACATATTCAAGTTGGCAGCCCCGATAAACATAAGGCTCTTAGGCTTAGAAAACGGTCCGTAAACTCCGTTGCCGATAGGACGAACCTGAACATAATACAGAACGCCCGACCTTACGGTCAGCATCGGATAGTAGTTGTTGGTTGTTGTAGCCGACTGCCACGATTGAGCGGACGCCGCCTTGATGTACACCGTGTACTTTACGGCACCGGGAACCTTTGTCCACTCAACGCGCATTCCGTTTGACTTGTTCGACAAAGTAACGGTGGGCTGAGCTATTTTGAGCAGGGCTTTTGAGCTTGACCACGCTCCGTATGCCGTACCGGTGTTTTCGGTGGCGTACATAGCTCTAACCTGATAGCAGTACTCCGTATTGCCTGCAACCTGCGTGTCGTTATAGGAGGTGCCGGTTACGGTATAATACTCAAAAGCGGACGCTCCCTTTTTCTTCTTCGCGATTTGATATTTGTTAGCCCCTTGGATTTCCTTCCAGCTTACATTTATTCCGTCGGCGGAATTTGAAAGCGTTACGGCAGGCTGTCCTATAAAGGTCATCGCCTTTAGCTTTGAATATGTGCCGCTGATATTGCCTGCGACAGGGCGAACCTGAACATAGTACAGCGAGCCCGACTTTACGTTGAGTATGGGGTAATATGTGTTTGTGGTTGAGGCTGTCGTCCACTTCGGATCCTCGACCGCTTTGTAGTAAACGGCGTATCTTTTTGCTCCGCTGACCGCTCCCCAAGCCGCGCGGATTCCGTTTGACTTGTTAGCGAGCGAAACACTTGCCTGCGCCAGGGTAACTACGGATTTTGTCGTAGACCACGCGCCGTAAGCCGTGCCGTTTTTTTCGGTGGCGTACATCGCGCGAACCTGATAATTATACACGTTTGCGGCAGTTACGTTTTTGTCCGTAAAGGTGTTTGTATTTGAAGTGAAGTAGGTGTATGCCTTGTCGCCGCTTTTCTTCTTCGCAATTTGATATTTATTCGCGCCTTGTACGCTGTTCCACGAAAGTGTGTCGGCACTGCCGTTAAAGCTGACAGCTGTAATCTCCGCGCGAGAAATGCAGGTAAGGCTTCTTACCTTTGAAAAATCTCCGCTTACTTCGTCGGCAGTTACAGCCTGCACCTTGACATAGATAAGCTCACCCGAAGGGGCGTCGGGAACAATACAGCCTGTATCGGTCACATTAAAGCTCGTCCAGTCCTCCGAAGAAGCCGTTTTATAATACACAGTGTAGTATTCCGCGTTATCAACACTGCTCCACGCGGCTCTGAATCCTTCGACGGTGTTCGCCAGGCTCAGAGCAGGAGCTTCGGGTATATCCTCCGCACCGGAATCCCCGTTATCTTCCGATATAAACGGAAGCTCATATTCATCGTTTGCCGGTAAACCGGTTCCCGCCGCGCCGATGCTGAACGACGCTATAGATATAACTATAAGCGCGGCAGCCGCGGCCGATAAAGCGGATAAGATTTTTTTCATGTTCATTCCTCCCATAGTCCGTAAATTTATTTAAAAGATTTTTATAAAACCATCTTGCACTGCGGTAAGTTAATTCCAAACAGCCCTGCCGCCTCTGATTGTTACCTCTGATCTGAACGAGGTTTTGACGTTCCATGGATGATTCGCCATTTTGTACGCGTAATAATCAGGGAAACCGTAGTTCGGCAGCTGCATATCGGGATCGAAATAATACCATCTTCCGTCCATATACACCTCTGCCCAGCCGTGCGGACTGCCGTTGCCCGTGTTTCCGACCGCTATTCTTGAACGGTATCCGCATACCTTGGCTATACAAGTGAAGCAGGCGGCGTAACGGAAGCAGTTTCCTTTTTTATTCCTGAACATATCAATGGCAAGAGCCGGAATATCTGCCTTTGATTTCGGATGATCGTATGTACGCTTGTAAGGGTAATTTCTCGCAAGGTACATAAATCCGGTTTTCATTTTTTCATTTAATGTATTGCCGGTTCCGCAATTCATAACAAACTCCGCGGCAAGGTGCATCTCTTCGCTGACGCAGCATACGCCGTTAGCGTCCGCAAGATAATAGCCCTCGCTCTTTGAGCCTACGATTTGGTTTTTGAGCAAAACTCCGTTTTTGTAGTAATAGCGGTAACCGTTGTTTATCTGATATCCGTTCGGAACTTTGCCGTTTATAAGATTATATACCGATGACCATTCGCCGTAGGACGCGGTGTCGCCGGACTCGTTAATCGCCCTGAACTGATAAGCGTAGGTGTCCCTTGTGTTAGCGACTCCTGCGTCAACATAGGAATTGCCCGGTGCCATAAAGTACTCATACGGATGATTTCCGCTCTTCTTTCTGGCGATTTGGTACTTGTTCGCACCGGCAACGGCGTTCCAGTTTATCTTTAAGCCGCCGGCTGACATTGACATTGCCTGAACGTTTACCAAGCCGAGGAAGGTCAGGCTCTTCGGGTTTGAATAGGGGCCGTAAACTCCGCCGCCCGCGGGACGAACCTGAACAAAGTATTTGGTGCCCGATACGGTATTGAGTATGGGGTAATATGTGTTATTTGTCACGGCAGACGACCACGCATGAGCGGAAGCGGTTTTGAAATAAACAACATATCTTGCCGCTCCGCTGACAGCCTTCCACTCCGCGCGGATTCCGTTTGATTTGTTCGCAAGCGTTACCTCGGGCTGAGTCATTCTGAGAATCAGCTTTGGCTGCGACCAAGTTCCGAACGCGGTGCCGTCTGTTTCTGTTTGGTACATCGCCCTTACCTGATAGTAGTAAACAGAGCCGTCAGCGACGTCCTTGTCAAGGTAAGAGGTTTCTTCGGTTGTGAAGTAGCTGTATGCCGAGCTGCCTTTTTTCAGCTTCGCAATCTGATAGTTGTTCGCGCCGTCCACCTTTTTCCAGCTTATAACCGCGCTGTCAACGGTGTTCGAAAGCGTAAAATCCGGAACGCCGATAAACGTCATACCCTTTACATTTGAGTATGTTCCGCTGACTTTTCCGGCAACGGGACGAACCTGAACATAGTACTGAGTACCCGATGTTACGTTAAGGATTGGGTAATATGTGTTTGTGGTTGAGGCTGTCGTCCACTTGCTGTCCTCAGCCGCCTTGTAGTAAACGGCGTATCTTTGGGCACCGCTCACCGCTCCCCACGCCGCGCGGATTCCGTTTGACTTATTCGCAAGCGAAACCGTTGCCTGCGACAGGGTAACCGCGGATTTTACCGATGACCACGCGCCGTATGCCGTGCCGTTTTTTTCGGTGGCGTACATAGCCCTGACCTGATAATAATAAGCGTTCGCGGTCGTAACGTTTTTGTCCGTAAATGATGTTGAAGCGGTAGTATAGTAGGTGTAGGCTTTATCTCCGCTTTTTAACTTCGCAATTTGATATTTGTTCGCGCCGTCTGCTCTGTTCCAGGAAAGCGTGTTCGAGCTTGAGTTGTAGCTCAGCGAGGTGATTTCCGCGCGCGGAATATATGTAAGGCTCTTAAGAGCCGAAAATTCGCCTTCACGGTTGTTCGCGCCAATCGACTGAACCATTACAAAATACAGCTGACCGGGTTCCGCTTCAGAATAAGTGGCGCGTGTTTCAGCCGTAACAAGGCTCTGCCAGTCCTCATCTGAGGCTGTTTTGAAGTACAGTTTGTATTTTTCGGCATTATTAACCTTGCTCCAGACACAATCCAAGCCGTTGATTCCGTTAGCGATGCTGAGAAACGGAGCGGCGGTTTTTGCAGTGCTGTCCGCGTTTTGATTTGACGTATTACGTGCCGCGACCTCGGGCTCTTCCTCGTACCCTGCCGCCAACGGAGCGTCATCTTCGTCTGTTTTTTCAGGGACGGCTTGAGTTGCCGCCTGAGTCGTTGCCACATGAGTCGTCGCCGGCTTAGTAGTCGCCGGCTTAGTAGTCGCCGGCTTAGTTGTTGCCGGCTGAGTTGTTGCCGGCTCGGTTGAGTATTCCGCAACCGTCGCGGCTTGCTCCGCGACTTCCTCAGTACCGGTTTCGGCCGCCATAACCGAACAGGGAGCGGCGCATATTCCGGCAACCAGAGTGATTACCACGGATTTAAATAATAGCTTGTGTTTCATAAAAACCTCCTGTGATTGTATAAATGTGTAATAGATCTGCGAATACAACAAACAGTAAGTCTATCATATCCATTTTATTGCAAATCGACAAACAAGTCAATAGATTGAGCGGAACTTTTGAATATTCAATACATATATTGACAATTTAAAATTCCGTTTGTATTTTTTTGACCGTCCAATAGCTATAACGAATTATATTTGAAAAATGATTTAAATTTTTGTTTTTTTACAAGATTTTCTCATACCTAATGCCTAAAGTGGCAATTTATTTGCCTTTTAAAAGAACAAGGATTATTACTCTTCAGCGGTCTGACCGCAAAAAAGCTCCGCCGGAATCGGTCACCCGGCGGAGTCTTTTTCTTGTTATACTAATTCCTGATAGAAAGTAGACTTATATTTTGCGAGGATTTTTTTCTCAAGACAAGGCGAAGGACGCGGCAAGGCTGACGCCTTGCAAGGACGACAACGCAGTATTGCGGAAAAAAGACCGCAAAGATTGTCTGCTTTTTATTAGGTATTAGTATTAAAAGCGATTTGCAATTTTTACTTTTGTGTGATAGAATGACAAAAGCACTCCCATCAAAAGATGAAAGTGCTCTGCTTGGAGGCGACAGGCGGATTTGAACCGCCGCATCAGAGTTTTGCAGACTCGTGC
>CAMNHG010000065.1 GCA_946539105.1 uncultured Clostridia bacterium
TTTGCCAGCACGTGATTAAGCACTGTTGTTTTTCCTGCTCCGAGGTATCCTGTCAAGACAGATACCGGGATTAGCTTGTTTTTCTTTTGCATAATTACTCCTTCTTTTTATTTAACTTGTTTGAAAAAAACTGCGAATATATAATAGCCGAATCCTTAAACGGCCTGAAATGCGTTGAGCGGTTGTTATCTATATAAACCGTTTCAATCGGGATTTCTCTGATTTTTTTAACCTTGGTAAAGTCGAGCAGCATATTGATTTCGTACTCGTAACGGCTGCCCTTGGCGTTAATCGCGATGTCAATAGAACTGTCGGAAAAAGCCCTTAAGCCCGTTTGAGTATCGCCGAGTTTTTTCCCTGTCGTGGCTTTATACAGAAAGTTTGTTATACCGTTACCGATTCTGCTTTTTACCGGATCGTCCTTTTTTAGAGTACGGCAGCCGATTACTACGTCCCCGGGGTACTTTGCCGCGTAGTTAAAAACATTAATTACATCTTTAATTTTATGCTGACCGTCAGCGTCCACGGTAACAACGGTGTAGGGGGGAGTGTAGCTTGCCCTGATAAATCTAAAGCCCTTTTTAAGCGCGTTGCCCTTGCCTTTATTTTTTTTGTATCGGATAATTTTGGCGTATTTTTCCGCATTTTCAAAAACTTCATCATATTCCGACTGACTTCCGTCGTCGATTACGATAACCGTAAACTCACGGCTGTGAAGCTCCTTTGCAATTTCAATCAGCGCGTCATCAGGCATATATGCCGGAATAAGCGCGAGCTTTTTTAAGTTTTCCATGGCAAGTCTCCTTTTTACGCTACCTTATATTTTATCAGTTATAAGTCCTTATGTCAAATGTTAAATTAGCCGCTGCTAATTGCAACGGCTGTATTTAAATTAATTCACTTAAAATAGCGTTTGATACTAAAAATCCCCTTGGCGTAAAGAATATGCGGTTTCCGTTTCTTTTCATCAAGCCTGCTTTAATGTATTTATCAGCTGTTTTTATCAGGCTTTCGGGGATTTCTATGCCGAAAAGTCTTTTATACTCGTCAAAATCAAGCCCCTTAGCAAGCCTTAAAGAGAGCATAATAAACTCTTCCTCATCGCCGCCTGAGCCGTCAGCGGTAATTTTATTATCCGTAAAGCTCTGCATATCGCGCTCATAGTAAAAGCGTTTTCCCTCAAAAAACGAATGAGCCGAGGGACCTATACCGATATATTCATCAAGCTGCCAGTAGCCTGTGTTATGCTTGCTTTCATAGCCGGGCTTTGCAAAGTTAGAAATCTCATACTGTTTATACCCGAGCCTGTCAAGATAACAGGCAGCGAAAAGGTACAGCTCAGCCTGCCTGTCCTCGTCCGCAAAATCATATTTATCACGGTTAATATAAAACGGCGTGCCCTCTTCAATTTTAAGAATATAAGAGGATATATGCGTAACTCCGAGTTCTGCGCAAAAATCAATCGAGCTTTTAAGGCTTTGTTCATTCTGACAGGGAATACCGAGCATTAAATCGAGCGAGATATTGCTTATTCCTGCATTCTTGGCGTTTGTAATAGTTTCTGTAACATCCTCGGTGCTGTGGATTCTGCCCAGGAGTTTAAGCTCTTTGCTGTCACTGCTCTGCATACCTACCGAAATTCTGTTAAATCCGCAATTATACAGCATATTAAAATCAAGATTTTTGCCGGATTCGGGGTTTACTTCTACGGTGATTTCCGCGTTTTCATCAACAGAAAAATTATTTTTAATAAAACCCAAAACCTCACAAAGCCGTTTATCACCAAGTACACTCGGCGTACCTCCGCCGAAATACACGCTTGATAAAGATTTATCTGTCCTGTTACTCCAATATTCAATTTTATCCTTTAACTGTGTTACATAATTATCATACGCTTTCTCGTCAGCCTTGCCGCTGAAAAAGTCGCAGTAGGCGCATTTGCTCTTGCAAAACGGTATGTGAATGTAAAGTCGTAATATTTCGCTCATAACTAACCCTAAAATTAACATAAATATTTGAGGCAGAAACTAAACAGCTTCTGCCTCAAAGTTGGAAGGTATATGAAAAGATAGGAATAATCTGTCTTTTACAATAGTATATTACAATATTTTAACCTTTTTGTCAAGGTTTTGTATCAATTTATTTCAATATTTTTAAATTTAATTATTTTAGCGGGTTTTTATTGACATATGGCATAGATTAATTGTAAAATAATAAAGTTGTAAATCAAATAAAAAGGGCTGATTTATTAAGTATGAGCACATATAAGGAAGAAATAGAAAAGCGCAGAACCTTTGCAATCATCTCGCACCCTGACGCAGGTAAAACAACGCTTACCGAAAAACTCCTTTTATACGGAGGAGCAATCAACCTTGCAGGATCCGTTAAGGGCAAAAGAACCGCCAAGCACGCGGTGTCGGACTGGATGGAGATTGAAAAGCAGAGAGGTATATCTGTAACCTCGTCCGTCTTGCAGTTCAAATACAACGGCTACTGCATAAATATTCTCGATACCCCGGGACATGAGGATTTCTCTGAGGACACCTACCGTACTCTTATGGCGGCGGATTCGGCCGTAATGGTAATCGACGGCTCAAAGGGTGTTGAGAAGCAGACGATCAAGCTGTTTAAGGTCTGCGTAATGCGCAATATCCCTATCATTACGTTTATCAATAAAATGGATAGAGACGCTAAAAATTCATTTGACCTGCTCGAGGATATCGAAAATGTCCTCGGCATCAACACCTATCCTGTCAACTGGCCTATCGGTTCGGGTAAGGAGTTCAAGGGCGTGTTCGACCGCAACTCGCGCAAAATTCTCGCCTTTACAGCCAACAACGGTCAAAAGGAAGTAGAGAAAAAGGAGCTTGCTCTTGACGATCCCGAGATTGACGAAATCCTCGGTCAGTATCTAAAGCAGGACTTGCTCGATGAGATTGAGCTCCTCGACGGCGCAGGTGATGAATTTGATTTGGAAGCCGTAAGACAGGGCAAACTAACTCCCGTGTTCTTCGGCTCGGCACTTACAAACTTCGGCGTAGAGCCGTTTTTGGAGCAGTTCTTACAGCTTACGACCTCGCCGCTCTCTAGGGAGACAATCAGCGAGGAGGTTGACCCGATGTCGGACGATTTCTCGGCTTTTGTCTTTAAGATTCAGGCGAATATGAACAAGGCTCACCGCGACAGAATTGCCTTTATGCGAATTTGCAGCGGTAAGTTCGAGAAGAATATGGAGGTTTTCCATGTTCAGGGCAACAAAAAGCTGCGCCTTTCTCAGCCTCAGCAGATTATGGCGCAGGAGAGGGAGATTGTAGACGAAGCCTACGCAGGCGATATTATCGGTGTGTTCGACCCGGGTATTTTCTCAATCGGCGACACGCTCTGTTCAGTCTCGCACAAGGTTCAGTTTAAGGGAATCCCGACCTTTGCTCCCGAGCATTTCTGCCGCGTCCGCCAAAAGGACACTATGAAGCGCAAGCAGTTTATAAAGGGTACAAACCAGATTGCCCAGGAAGGCGCGATTCAGATTTTCCAAGAGCTTGACGCGGGTATGGAAGAGGTCATCGTAGGCGTAGTAGGCGTGCTTCAGTTTGACGTGCTCAAATACCGCCTTGAAAACGAGTATAACGTCGATATTATTATGGAAAACCTGCCTTATGAGTACATCCGCTGGATTGTAAACGAGGACGTTGACCCTAAAACCCTTGACCTTGCCTCAGACACAAAGCGTATTCAGGACTTAAAGGGCAACCACCTTTTGTTGTTCACAAGCTACTGGAGCATTGACTGGGCACTTGACCACAACAAAGGGCTTGAACTCAGGGAATTTGGTACCAACTAATGCTTTTTGATAAGTTGAAGGACTACGGAAAAAGCGGAGTTTATCCGTTCCATATGCCCGGGCACAAACGGCAGTGCATTAACGGCGATTTGCCGTATGATATAGACCTTACCGAGATTGACGGCTTTGATAATTTGCACAATCCGCACGGCTGTATTAAGGCTGTAGAAGACAAGGCAAAAGCTCTGTATAACGCAAAACACGCCTATATGCTTGTAAACGGTGCGACCTGCGGAATAATGTCCGCAATCGGCGCGCTCACAAACAGGGGAGACAGGGTTCTTATTGCCAGAAACTGCCACATTTCCGTTTACAGAGCCGTTAAATTATTCGGTCTGAAGCCCGAGTATATCTTGCCTGAATATGCCAAAGAAAGCGGAGCGAAATTGCCTGTTTTCGGCTCGGTATCTCCAAATGATATTGAAGTTAAACTAAGTGAAAATCCTGAAATTACGTTTGTTGTGCTGACCTCGCCTACGTACGAGGGAGTAGTGTCGGATATTAAAAGCATTTCCGAAATCTGCAAAAAGCACGGCGCAAGGCTGTTTGTTGACGAGGCTCACGGAGCGCATTTTCCGTTTAGCAGTGCTTTTCCCGAAAGCGCGGTTGACTGCGGAGCGGATATTTCGGTTGTAAGCCTTCACAAAACGCTTCCGTCATTAACTCAAACCGCCTTGCTCTTAACAAACGATTCGAGCTTTGACAGCAGACTAAGAGAACAGCTTGCTATATTCCAAACAAGCAGTCCGTCATATGTGCTTATGTCCTCGGTTGAATGTTGTCTTGATTATATCTCGGAAAATTCAAGCGAGTTTGAAAGCTACATCAAGAGATTGTCTGAGTTTGAAAAAAGCGCGAAAGCCCTCAAAAACCTAAAACTTTTATTCAGAGAGGATAACAACGTTTATGCCTACGACAGGGGAAAGCTCGTTATTTCAACCATCGGGACAAGCATAAGCGGTACACAGCTTGCCGAAATGCTCAGGAACGATTATAAAATTGAAACTGAGATGTCGGCAGAGGATTACATCATAGCTATGACGTCCGTATGCGACACTGATGAAGGCTTCGAAAGGCTTATAAACGATTTAAAAGCTATTGATAAGAGAATTGAAAAAGCTGAAAACAGCAAAAATCTCAATACATTATCCTTACCGCAAAAGGCGTGTGAACCTTTTGAATGTACAGATAAAAGCGGCAAAGTTCTTGATATAACAGATTGCAACGGCAAAATCTCGCTTGAAGATGTCTTTGCCTATCCGCCCGGAATCCCGCTTATAGTGTCGGGTGAAATTGTCACAGACGATATTATAAATCAAGTAAAAACACTTGCGGATAATAACATATCCGTTCAGTCAACGCTCGGCAACGCACCGCATAAACTGAAAGTTGATGTTACCTAATCTGTTATCTTGACAAAAACAAGCGCATATGATAAAATTTAAGTATAAATTTTGAAGGAGATTGATTTCCATGAAAAGAATCAAAACTATCGAGACACGCGACCTTAAAAAGAGCGTAAAGACAGGCGGCTGCGGCGAGTGCCAGACCTCTTGCCAGTCAGCTTGCAAGACTTCATGCGGCGTTGCTAACCAGCAGTGCGAAAAGTGTCTTGAGAAATAATTTTTCTTAAAATTAAAAGGATTTTACGCCGTTATTCAATTATGGGTAACGGCTTTCCTTTTACGTATAGGGGTTAATTTATATGATACATCAGTACAAACTTAATGGCTACAACATTGTGCTCGACGTCAACAGTGGCAGCGTACACCTGGTTGACGAGCTCGCCTACGATATTATAGAAATGTATGAAAACTCGGATAAAGCTGAAATTGTCTCTGCAATGCTTGATAAATACAAGGACAATCCCGAGATTACCGAGCAGGAAATTCGTGACTGCATTGACGACGTTGAGGAGCTCAAGCAAAACGGTAAGCTCTTTACCGAGGACAAGTACGAAAACCTCGCCTTTGACTTCAAAAAGCGCAACACGGTTATCAAGGCACTTTGTCTGCACATCGCTCACACCTGCAACCTCAACTGCGAATATTGCTTTGCAAGCCAAGGAAAGTATCACGGCGAGCGCGCATTAATGAGCCTTGAGGTGGGTAAGAGGGCTATCGACTTCCTTATAGAGAACTCGGGCAGCAGGGTTAACCTCGAGGTCGATTTCTTCGGAGGCGAGCCGCTTATGAACTTTGATGTTGTAAAGGGAATTGTCGCCTACGCGAGGAGCATTGAAAAGGAGCATAACAAAAACTTCCGTTTTACCCTCACGACAAACGGTATGCTCGTTGACGACGATGTTATCGAGTTCGCGAATAAAGAGTGCCACAACGTTGTATTAAGCCTTGACGGACGAAAGGAAATTCATGACAATCTCCGCAAGACTATCAACGGCAAGGGCAGCTACGACGTTATCGTTCCTAAATTTCAGGAGTTTGTTAAAAAGCGCGGTAACCGCGGCTATTACGTTCGCGGAACGTTCACCCACAACAACACCGACTTTACAAACGACATTTTCCATATGGCGGATTTAGGCTTTACCGAGCTTTCGATGGAGCCTGTTGTCTGCGCTCCCGACGACCCTTACGCGCTTACATATGACGATTTGCCTGTGCTCTTTGAGCAGTATGAGATACTCGCTAAGGAGATGTTAAAGCGCGAAAAAGAGGGAAGACCGATTACCTTCTATCACTATATGATTGATTTGACGGGCGGCCCGTGCATTTACAAGAGAATTTCAGGCTGCGGCTCGGGCACGGAGTATATGGCGGTAACGCCTTGGGGAGATTTGTACCCCTGCCACCAGTTTGTCGGCGACGATAAGTACAAGCTCGGCGATATATATAACGGCGTTGATAATTTTGAAATTCAAAACGAGTTTAAGCTCTGCAACGCCTACGCCAGAGAGGAATGCAAATCCTGCTGGGCAAGGCTTTACTGCAGCGGCGGCTGTGCGGCGAACGCATACCACGCCACAGGCTCTATCAGCGGAGTTTACAAATACGGCTGCGAGCTTTTCAAAAAGCGTATGGAGTGCGCGATTATGATGAAAGCGGCTCAGGCGGAAGAAGAATAAAGACAACGGACGGCATAAAAACCGTCCGTTTTTTACTTTATAGTAAACTGCTGCATTTTGATTCCGCCGTTACGGAAAGGTTGCCGTATGTTCATTCTTTCAAAAGGCGGCGAGAGTGCCCACCGGCACTTTTTTATATAAACAACCTCATAATATTTGCGGTTACAGCGCAGAGGATAACGCCTGTCACGGTCGGTATAAGCATAGATAATAAGGTATATTTTACGCTTTTCGTCTCCTTTTTTATCGTCAGGCAGGTGGTTGAGCACGGAAAGTGCATTACCGTCATAATTATCATACATACAGCCGTGATGATCCCCCAGCCGTTTTGATTTAGAATTGAGTAAAGCTCATTATAGCCTGTAAATTCGCTTAAAACACCGCTTGAACAGTACGACATTATAATTATCGGAATAACCGTTTCGTTAGCAGGAAAGCCCAAAATAAACGCCATTAAAATCACTCCGTCAAGTCCGATGAACCTGCCGAACGGGTCGAGAAAATCCGTGCAGTGTTTAAGCAGAGAACAGTCGCCTACGTAAATATTTGCGAACAGCCAAATTACAGCTCCTGCAGGCGCGGCTACC
>CAMNHG010000066.1 GCA_946539105.1 uncultured Clostridia bacterium
CAATGCACGCGCCGTTCGAGATTGTATCAAAAACCGACGTGTATATGGCGTACAGGGCGTTTTACGAGTTTTTTATGCAGAAATAATTTAAAATAATTGTAGGGGCGAGCATTGCTCGCCCGCGGGTTTATAACAACGTTTGCTGTTGTCCGCGGGCGGTCAATGACCGCCCCAAAGTTTTATTTAGCTGTTTCCGAAGGAAACAATTTAGCTTGCCGTAGGCAAATTTAGCTGTTTCCGAAGGGAACAATTTAGCTCGGCAACGCCGAATTTAGCTGCGGCGCAAGCCGCAATTTAGCTTAATACGCCTGCAGCTCTGCAATCGCCTTTGCCGCGTTGTCTGCCTTGAATACGGCTGTTCCTGCCACGCAAACGTCAACGCCTGCCTCAGCGCACTGCGCGATTGTGGCTGAGCCTATTCCGCCGTCAGCCTCGATAAGCATATCAATGTTTCTGCGCTTACATTCGTCCTTAATTGCCCTTACCTTCGGCATCATATCAGCCATAAAGCTCTGACCGCCAAAGCCCGGCTCTACCGTCATAACAAGCACCAAATCGAGCCTGTCGAGGTACTCAAAGACCGACTCAGCAGGGGTGTTGGGCTTGATTACAAGCCCTGCCTTTATTCCGCGCGATTTTATCTTATCAATCGTCTTATCGATGTCGGAATCGCACTCGACGTGGAAGGTGATAATATCCGCGCCCGCGTCGGCAAAATCGTCTATGTACTTAAGCGGATCGCTGATCATCAGGTGAACGTCAAAGGGCTTGTCCGTGAACCTTCTGACGCACTTTATAATCGGCGCGCCGAAGGTGATATTCGGCACAAAATGACCGTCCATAACGTCAAGGTGCATCCAGTCCGCGCCTGCCTTGTCCATTCTTTCGAGCTCGTATCCCATTTTTGAAAAATCGCATGATAAAAGCGACGGAGCTATCTTCATCTTTTCCTCCAAATTTATACTAAAATTAAGGTTTTTGAATTGCAGGGGCAAGTATTGCCGCGGCTGCCCAAAACAGCGAGTAAATCAGCACCTCGAGCGTACCCATAACCTCGACGCCTGCGTAAAGCGACAGCGTTGCCGCAATTAAAATTCCGAGAATTACCGCGGCGAGCTGAATGATAATCGCAATCGAGATATTTCCCTTAATTCGCACGCTTCCCGACACCGCCCTGGCGAGCGACGAAGCCTTGCCGTGGGTGATGAGGTAAGAGCGAGAGCTTTCCTCGGTCACGCCCTGAGCCTCTTTCAGCACGTTGCCCAGACCCGTGGGCAGCACCTTAATGCTGCGGTAAAACAGGTTGTACAGCTTTGCGATGAGCTCGTCTGTAATGTTGTAATCGGTAGTTCTGATAAGGAAGCTGATGCCGTTTGCCTCAGCTCTCTGCATTTCGGTTTTAAGCTCGGGGTCGGCGTGGTACTTTGTAACTATCATCGCGACAAGTCTGCCCGCGCGCGAAAGATATGTGATCTGGCTTCCCGATGAGGTGTATTTATACTCGTATTCGGGAGCGGGAGCTTCAACCCTGTACTTCTCCATCAGGTTGCGCGAGCCTACCAAAATTCGCTCGCCGTTTATCCAGCCGACAAGTCCCAGGTCGTCCTCGTACAGCACACTTTCAACCTCGGGCAGCTTTTCCTTAGTCTCGTTAATAACCGAGTCAAAGGCGTTTGCAAGCGGATTTTGCGCCTCTTTGAGAATGGCGATTCCGCAGAGGAGCGATTCGTCCACGTTATAATCCTCAAAGCTCTTGATTCCCTCAAGGTCGATTGACTCGGCAGGGAAAAGCTCGTTGGCGTCCATCATAATTGCCGTGCTGTCGCAGAACTGCTTAATCGACGGATAGCCCGCGAGCATCGCGCCGTAGCCGTTTAGGTTTTTGCACAACATCTTAATCGGCAGATTTACCGCGATTAGCGTTGAAACCGGAATTGCCAACGCCGTAACAAGTGACAGCGTGTTTACCGCGTCGGAAAACGACAGCTTAACCGCGCCGTAGAGCAGTGCAATTACAATCGCGGCTATTGAGGTAATCGGCGCGAGCTTTGACGCCAAATCCTCGCTTGGGTCGGGCGCGTATGAAATTTTTAAGAAGTTTGACGGAAAATCCGTCTTGTGCTGATACGCGATAAGGGTTTTGTCCGAGGGCGTGCCGCTTAGCATTTTGTTGGCGACAGCCTCGTTGTTGTAGATTTTCGCGGCGTACTTTTGCCCCTTGGCTGAGACAAAGCGGAAGTTTTCCTTAACCCTGAGCACCATAATCAGCTTGCCCAGGTTGTTTGCGAACAACGCCAAAAGCACAATAACTATGTAGTAATTTACGTTAAAGCCCGACATATCGCCGAGACAGAAGAACGAAACAAGCGTCTGCACAACCGCGCTTATACACGCGACAGACACCGCCGTGTCGGAATTGCCCTTGAAGCGCACAAGCGGCGTTAAGCCGTTCATAAGCGCGACGCGGTTGGTAAAAACCGATACTCCGATAAGCAGCAAATTGAACACAGCGTATGCCGCCGGAGCAAAGGGAATCGCTCCGATAATGCCTTCGGGGAAAATCCTTGTCACCACTGTCAGAATTATTGAGATAAACGCGATAACACCTGTGGTCAGGCTGCGCATAAACAGCTTTTTGATGTTATGGTTAAGCTCATACTTAATGCTTTTTTCGTCGTCCTCGCCGGTGTAGTCCTCAATCGGCTCACTCTTTTCCTGAGGAACGTCAACGTCGTCGGACTCGTCCTTTGAGAAAAATCCGACAACCGCAGAAAGCACCTTTTCCTGCGCCGTGCGGTCGTCCTCGGGCTTGTCCTCGCCGTCGTCTGTTCGCTTTGGCTCGGGTCTGATAACGTGCGCGATAACCGACGGATTCTTTGAGCGGACATATTCCTCATATTCGCGCTCGACAACCTCAGAGAACCTGCCTGCCTTCACGTTAAGCGTATTTTTTGGCTCTTCGGGGCGGTAAACCGGAACCTTGGAAACCACCTTTTTGGGCGGCTTGCCGTCGGAGGTTTTCTTTATCTTGAACAATTCCTCATACTTGCTCTTCTCCTCGGCTTCCTTTTGCTCCTGAGCTTTTTTATAATCCTCGTTGTCAACGTCGATATCTATTGAATCAAAGCTCTCAATCTCGTTATTTTCGCGGAAGGTGTCAACCTCGCCGAGCACCTCTCCCGAAAACTGCGTGTCCTCGTCGTACTCGGGCTTAAGGGTGATAATTTTTTCCTCCTCAGCCTTTCTCTCGGCTTCCTCAGCCGCCTTTTTAGCCGCTTCTTCAGCCTCTTTTTCAAGCTGCTCGGGGGTTTTAATATCCTCCCTGCTGCCGTCCATAATCAGCTCGGTCTGCATTGTCGCGGCGGTCTTGTCGCCCACAATCGCGTTGCTGTCGTCGGGCTTTTCCTTGTCAAGGTCAAGCGGATTGTCGTTTTTCAGTCTCGGCTTTTTGTCGGCGTTGCTGTAGATGTCTGCCATTTTCGGCTTTGCGCGGTACCTGTCGGCAAATTTTTTCATCTTTTCATCGTCGGCAAGCTGATGAGTTTCGTCAAGTATGCTCTGAATTTCAAGCTCCTTAAGCAAATCGTTTTTCTTCTCCTGCTCGGTGTTTTTGTCAGACAAGTCTTTCACATCCTTTCCTGTGTTTTACCTTCCCTTTGCCGCGTGGTACATCAAAATTCCCGCGGCTACCGAGGCGTTAAGCGAATTGATTTTGCCCTTCATCGGAAGCGACACAATCACGTCGCATTTTTGGCGGACAAGCTGAGAAATCCCCTTGCCCTCGTTACCTATAACAATGGCGCACGCGCCTGATAAATCACATTTTGTATAGTCCTCGCCGTTCATATCGGCACCGTAAATCCAAACTCCGCGGTCTTTGAGCTCATCGAGCAGGCGCGCGATGTTCGTAACCCTCGCTACCCTCATATACTCAACCGCTCCGGCGGACGCCTTGCCCACTACGTAGCTGAGCCCCGCGCTGCGGCGTTTGGGAATAATTACGCCGTGAACCCCGGCACACTCGGCGGTTCTGATAATCGCGCCGAGGTTGTGGGGATCCTCAATCTCGTCGAGCACAACGATGAAAGGAGGCTCGTCCCTGCTTTCGGCGTATTCAAAAATATCGTCAACGCTGCTGTAATCCTTTACGGCGGCAAACGCCGCGATTCCCTGGTGAACCGACGAACCGATTATGTAGTCGAGCTTTGCGCGGTCAACCTCCTTAACCGGAATCTGCCTGTCCCTCGCCTTAGCGAGAATCCCAACCACCGCTCCGCTTTTTTCGCCGCGGGCAACGAGGATTTTGTCAATCGGTCTGCCCGAACGGATAGCTTCGCTGACAGGATTCCTGCCTGATATAACGTCGGATTTAGCTTCGCTGTTACTGTCTTTCATATTATTTCACCTAATTAGACTATATTCCAATATATTATAGCACACATTTTACGATTTTAACAGACCTTTGCGCAAATAAAGTCAAGAAAAATAATACATTGTATCCAGCACTGCCGCGCCGAGGTCGATATGCGCCGGAATTATGCCGCAAAGTCCCGATACGGGATCTAAAAACACGGCGTTTTCCGGCGGAAACGGCGTAAAGCTGAAATAAACCGCCCAAAATAAAAAGAGTAAAAACACCGACGGCGGAAAAAGATTTTGCAGGTCGAATTTTGAGTTGTAAAGCGCGAAAGACAAAACAAACGACAGTGCGGTGCAAATCGCTGCGATGAAAACGCTTTGATTTTTCGCGCCGAAAAGCAGGCTCAGCCCGATATAAGCAGCCCCCAAAAAGTAGAGTGATATTGTCTTACATGATGTAAAGCGGCGCATATGAAGCTGCGTACACATAAGCTCGATAAGTGACCAGAACAGGTACGGCAGCAGCAGGATTTTGCAGTTTTCCCAGATGCTTTTGTTGACGCTTCCGAACATTACGCCAACGAGATTTCCGCCGCACAGAGCGTACAAATTCGACATAAAAAGACGGCAAATCAGAACAAAGATTATACCTGCCGCCTCGAGCAGCACGAACAGTTTTCCGGTTTTATTCACAGCTCTCCCACCCCGTAACCATTATTACAAAAATGTATTATTTTTTAGCGGAATTAAAACCGCGGATTAAAATTCTTTGACTGAAAATATACGATTAGTATATTTCTTTATTTTCAATAAAATGTTGAAAACTATGTTGAAAGTGTTAAATTCAAACGCCATTTACCCTCAAAATAACCTGATTCTTTCACACCAAAATCTATATCTGGGTTTTTTAATGTTTTCCACATAGATTTCAACATAAATTTAACCACGTTTTTCAAATACAAATAGTAATATTTGCCTGTCAATGATTAATTTTCGACTTATTTATTACAAAAACAAAACCTTAGACAAAATTTCATTATAACAGTCAGTAAAAAAACAGGTTTACCGTGACCACACTCATAGCGGCGGCGGTTAAATCGGCGGCTATGGCGGCGATCAGAGTGTGGCGGATATTCTTGATTTTCACACAGCCGTAGTACATCGCCGTGGCGTAAAAGGTTGTCTCGCTCGAGCCTGCCAAGACGCTTGCTACTCGCCCGGCAAAGCTGTCGGGGCCGTAGTCGTCAAAAACCTGAACGAGCAACGCGGTTGAACCGCTGCCCGATACCGGACGCAGCATTGCCATTGGCGCGAGCTCCCCGGGAAAACCGAGAAAATCAGTTACCGGCTTTATAAAATTACAGATCACGTCAACCGCTCCGCTTGTTTTAAGCAGCCCTACCGCGAACACCAGCCCCAAAACCGACGGCGCGATTGAGTAAAGCGTGGCAAAGCCCTCCTTTGCCCCTGCTGTAAACTCGTCAAAAACCGCAACTCTCTTGACAAGTCCGAACACAATTATTGCCGCGGCAAAAAGCGGCATTACAAGCTCCACAAAATCACCTTAATCTTTTAGAAAATCTATTTCCCGACAGCGCGATTATAAGTGCCACGGCCAGCGCGCAGCCGGAGCTGAGCCATACGGGAACGATAATCTCAAACGGCGACGAGCTTCCGTAGCTTTGGCGCAAAGAGCCCAGCATTGTAGGCAAAAGCTGCATTGACGCGGTGTTCATTACCACAAATATCACCATCTCATCGCTTGCGGTGTCACTGCCGTTTTGCTTTTGAAGCTCCGCCATCGCCTTTAGCCCAAGCGGAGTCGCTGTGTTGCCGAGCCCGAGCAGATTTGCCGTCAGGTTCATCGTTATGTACTTAAACGCCTCGCCGTTTCTGTCGAGTCTTGGAAACAGCGGTCTTAGAACCGGCGAAAAAATTTTGGCGAACAGCTCGGTAAGTCCGCTCTTTGACGCGATGCGCATTATCCCCGACCACAGGCAAATAACCCCTGCGAGGGTGATAATCAGCTCTACCGCCGAGGCGGCACTGTCGATAAACGCCGACGACAATCCTGTGCTATTGCCAAGGCAAATTGAGCAAATAATGCTCAATACGACAATAAAACTCCATACTATGTTTAACATTGGCTACCTCATTTGTCGAAAAAAGTAAAATATAGTCAAAAATAATAAAAAAATAAAATCTTTTCGTGTATAATTGACAAATATGCAGAAATGTGTTATTATGAAATAAATGATACCTTGCGGTGTTTCCGCTTGGTCATCGCAAATATTTAAAACTGTTTTAGGAAAGGGTGATTGTATGAGTTTTACTTATTACAGAGAAATCGACAGACTTGGACGCGTAGTTGTGCCCATGGACATCAGAAAGAGTCTCTCCATCAACGCGGGAGACGTGCTCAAAATCAGCGCCGACGATGAAAAAATCACCCTTCAAAAGGCAGAGGACAAGTGCGTTTTCTGCAACGGCACAGAAGATTTGCTCGAGCTTGAGGGCAAGTTTATTTGCTCGGGCTGCCGTGCAAAGCTGAGCCGTTAATAAATTATATAGAAACACGGGTAAAAATATGAGGCTTTACATCGCTGATATTAACTGCGTTAAACCCGATGACATCAATAAAATTTCGCCCGAACGCCGCAAAAAAGCCGAACGCTACCGCTTTGAGGACGATAAAAAACGCTGCGTTCTCGGCGGACTTTTGATTCGCCGTTTTTTGGGAGATACTGAAATCTACCTGAACAAAAGCGGAAAACCGATGGCGGAAAACGGCGTGTGCTTTAATATCTCGCACAGCGGTGATTACGTTATTTTCGCTCTGGACAACGCCCAAATCGGCTGTGATATTGAAAAGCCGAAGGTTGTCCCCTATGAGAAGATGGGCAAAATCGTCTTTTGTGATAACGAGATGAAAAAAATAAAAAACTCCCCCGACAAACAAGGAGAGTTTTTCTCGCTCTGGACAAAAA
>CAMNHG010000067.1 GCA_946539105.1 uncultured Clostridia bacterium
ATAGCTCGTCGGTGATGTAACCGTTGCCGTAGGCTGTGCGGTTTTTCGCGCCTAAAACGACATTTGTATTTTCTCTATTAGAATTAAAAATTACGGTTTTGAGGTTTGGAATCCTCTCTCTGAGCATTTTAACAAGAATATCCTCGTTCTTAATGCCGTTGCCGTTTACAACGTAGCAGACCATCAGCTCGTCAGTGACCTCGCCTTTGCGGATATACAGGTGCCTTAGCCTGCCCTTGCCGGTTTGATTGTCATAAACAGAAGCGTTTGTCAGCTCTATAAACTCCCTTGTAACGTTGACAATCTCACTGAATATTTTAGGTTGTAGGGAGCAGTCGGAGCAGTCAATTATTCTGTGGCTGTGAAAGGCGTAAAAGCCTATCAGCAAATTGCCGTCCTTGTCCCTGCCAATAGGAAACTGCGCCTTGTTGCGGTAACGGTCGGTCTGCTCACAGGCGATTATCGGCTTGATTTCGGTATCAATACCGCCGATTCGCCTTACCGCGTCAGCCACCTTCCGGCTTTTTATATCACATTCAGCGGAGTAGTTAATGTGTCTCCATACACAGCCGCCGCATTTTGAAAAGCACTCGCAGTCGGGTTCGGTTCTGTCCCTTGACGGAGTTATAATCTCCTCAATCTTGCCGAAGGCGTAGGTCTTTTTGACCTTCAAAATTTTAACCCTCAGAAAATCCCCGACGGCTGAAAGCGGCACAAATACCGCGATACCCTCATCGGTTTTTCCTACACCGCTGCCCTCGGCGGTGGCAGAGGTGATATTCAGTTTTATAATATCGTTTTTCTTCAACATATTATCCCTGCAAACTTAATAAACTAATAATATTATCATAGCATTTTCGCGCTTATTTGGCAACATTTTAAGAAAATTGTATTTAGGTATTTATTTTTTTTGAAAAATGGCTTATAATGGATAAAGTTAAAGCATATATCACAATAATTCTGAACGGAGTTGTACTTATGGATTACGATAAATTACTTAATGAGATAAAAAGGATACACTTTATCGGTATCGGCGGCAGCGGAATGTGCCCGATTGCCGAGATTATGATGAGTGAGGGTTTTGAAATTTCCGGTTCCGATATGAACGAGGGCGAAACCCTCGACAAAATGAAGGGCTACGGAATCCCGGTGTATATGGGACACGCCGCTGAGAATATCAAGGGAGCTGAGCTTGTTGTATATTCCGCGGCTGTTAAAGAGACCAACCCCGAGCGCAAGGCGGCTGTGGAGCAGGGAATCCCCTGTATTGAGCGCAGCGTAATGCTCGGCGTTGTGTGCAGAAGATACAAGCGTTCAATCGCCGTATCGGGCACGCACGGCAAGACCTCGACCACCGCTATGCTCTCGCAAATTTTAATCGGAAGCGGCTTTGACCCCTCCGCGATTATCGGCGGAAAGCTGCCGTTTATCGGCGGAAACAGCTACGTAGGTCAGAGCGACATAATCGTGTGTGAGGCGTGCGAGTACGTGGACACCTTCCTGCAGCTCAATCCGTTTATCTCGATTATCCTCAATATCGACGCGGATCACCTTGACTACTTCAAAAATCTTGATAACATCAAAAAGTCGTTCAATCAGTTCTCTAAGCAGACAACCGGCTTACTCGTTATCAACGGCGACGACCAAAACACCCTCGACGCGACCAAGGACGTTGACATAGAAAAAATTACCTTCGGATTCGGCGAAAACTGCGATTACCGCGCGGTTAACGTGAGTGCGGACAAGGGCGTTCACGAGCAGTACGACCTGCTCTATAAGGGCGAAAAGCTCACCAATGTGAAGCTGATTGTTCCCGGCAGACACAATATTTACAATTCCCTCGCGGCGGCGGCAACTGCGCATTACCTCGGCGCAACCCCGAACGAAATTTCCGAGAACCTGCACAAGTTCGGCGGAGTTCACAGACGTTTCGAAATTCTCGGAACTCCCTGCGGAATCACCGTTGCGGACGACTTCGCTCACCATCCCACAGAGCTCACGGCAACGCTCAACGCCGCAATGCAGATGGGCTTTAACAAGGTTTGGGCGGTGTTCCAGCCACATACTTTCTCGAGAACCGCAATGCTCCTTGATGACTTCGCCGAGGCTCTTAAAATCCCGGACGTTGCAATCGTGTCCGAGATTTTGCCGGTCAGAGAAACCAACACATATAACATATACGCCACAGACCTGACCGCGAAAATCCCCGGCAGCGTTTACCGCAAGACCTTTGAGGAGATTACCGACTACGTTTGCCAAAACGCAAAGGAGGGTGACCTTATCCTCACAATGGGCGGCGGCAATGTCTATATGTGCGCGAATATGATTAATAAACAGCTAAAGTTTATGGAAGAAAACAACTGATTAAAAACGGTTCTAATCTCAACTGAGGTTAGAACCGTAACTTTTTATTCCTTAACAACTCTTTTTGCTTTCCACTTTCCGCTTTTCCAGCGAAGAATCATCATAATTCCGCGGATACATTCATCGGCGGCAAGGGCAATCCACAAGCCGTAAATTCCCATACCGAACACCACCGCGAGAAGATACGAGCCGAGCACACTTATCAGCCAGTTTGAGAAAATCGCGCAGAAGGTAGGGAAGTACACGTCTCCCGAGCCGCGCAGACAGGCGATAAGCACAAGGTTAGTCGTCCTGCCAAACTCCAGCGCGGTGTTAATCAAAAGTATATTCGCGCCCATCGTAATTACCGCTTCGTCCGCGGTGAAAATCCCCATCAGCTTAGTCCTGAAAATCACGCCGATTACGCAAACTCCTGCCGCAATCGCGAGCGCGAAGAAATATGAGCGAAAGCCTCGTCGGTACGCTTCGTCGGTCTTTTTCGCGCCGACCAAATGCCCTGTAATAATCTGCGAAGCCTGGGCAATCGCCACCGCGAAAAGGTAGAAAAACATAGTTATATTTTGAACGTAGGTTTTTGTTATCAGCTCGGTTTCCGTAAGGAAGTTTAATACCAGCGATGTTATAACAAGCTGCGATAGGTTGTACAAAAACGTCTCCAACGCCGACGGTATGCCGATTTTGAAAATATCCTTCAAATCGTCCTTGGGAAACGGCTTTAACAGCTTAAAAATCGACGGCTTTTCAACCTTGGTAAAAAGTATAATTCCGAGCACAATCATTCCTACAATACGGCTGAACGTAGTGGCGATTGCAACGCCCGTGACACCGAGCTTAGGAAATCCCAGCAGCCCCAGAACAAACAGCACGTCAAGTCCGGTGTTGACTATGTTCATACCCACCGTTACGTACATCGTAATTTTAGTAAGTCCGTGGTTGCGGATGATAACCGAGGCGTTGCTCAGCACCGCCTGCAAAAAAATAAATCCGCCGACGATTGAGAGGTACTGCCCCGAAAGCTCCAGCAGCTCACCCTTCGCGCCGATAAAGCTGAGAATTTGCCTGTTAAAAAGCACAAGAACAAGACTTATCACAATTCCGAAAATAAAGTTAATCGTAAGCGAGAGTGCCGCAATCCGCGAGGCGTTCCGGCGTTTTTCCGCCCCTAAATACTGCGAAATCAGCACCGCGCTCGCGCCTGAAATAACCGTAAAAACTATCGTTACAATCGAGATTGCCTGATTTGCCGTGCCAACTGCCGAAGCCGCCAGGTCGTCGTAACGGCTCAGCACAAAAACATCGACAAAGCCGAGCAGCATAAACAGCGCGGTCTCGATAAATATAGGCCATGCAAGGTTAAACAGCTTTAACTGCTTCATAAAATCACCTGCCTTAGCTTATTATACATAAAGATTATGTCAAATTCAATTAATAAAACTAATTTTATGTTTGTATGGGTCAAATTTTGAGATAAAATTGATTGTTATTTTACTTGACTGCACACCCTGTGGAGTTATATAATATATTTGTATAAATATATCCTAAATTTTGGAAGTGATAAAATGAAGTATCATAAGCTGGTAGAAAACGCCGTAAAACCCACAGGCTTTTGGGGCAATTTGATGATTCGTTCAATGAACAAGGGGCACTCCGATCTGACAGACTGGGCACTGTGCCATATTGATATAAAATCCGGTGATTATGTACTCGACGTCGGCTGCGGCGGCGGAAAAACCATAAACAAGCTGGCGGATATGGTCGGCTCAGGCAAGGTTTACGGCATAGATTATTCCGATTTGTGCATAAAGAAGGCTGAAAAGTTAAATCATAAAAATGTGCTTTGCGGCAAGGTAAAGCTCTCGCAGGCGTCTGTATCGGCACTGCCGTATGAGGACAGCAAATTCGACCATGTAACCGCTGTGGAAACCTACTATTTTTGGCCTGACAAGCTAAACGACCTAAAGGAGATTTTCAGGGTCCTCAAGCCCGGCGGAAAGCTGTTGCTTGTGTTTGAAATGCTCAAGGACGAAAGCAACCCCGATAAGTGGAAAAAGGTAGAGGACAGGCTTAAAATAGAGGCAGTCTCGCGCGAGGGCATTTATGAAATGCTTGACAGAGCAGGATACCTCAATATCCGCACCTATGTAAAATCCGGCACAACGTGGCTTTGCGCCGTTGCCGAAAAGGAGTAATTGATGAAGGCTTTAATAACAGGAGCAAGCTCGGGAATCGGCAGGGAATTTGCCTTGTATCTCGCTGAGCTCGGCTATGATTTGATAATTTGCGCGCGCAGTACAGACAAGCTCAACGCCCTTAAGGACGAGATTAAAAATGTCAATGTGCGTGTAATTACAATAGATTTGTCGCGCGAATCCGACGCGTTTGATTTGTACGAGCACTTAAAGGAAGAGAATATCGACGTGCTTATCAACAACGCCGGCTTCGGAGCGTTCGGAAAGTTTCTTGACGTTCCGCTTGAGCGCGAGGTTGAGCTAATCCACACAAACGTAAGCTCGGTTCATATCCTGACAAAATGCTTTTTGAAGGATATGCAGAGCAAAAACAGCGGACTAATCCTAAATGTCGGCTCAATGGCGGGCTTTACCGCGGGACCTAAGCTGTCAAGCTATTACGCGTCCAAAAACTACGTTGTACGCTTAACCCAGGCAATTCACGAGGAGCTAAGGCGCGGCGGCAGCAAGGTCAAAATTTCCGTACTCTGCCCGGGACCTGTCGAGACTAATTTTAACAACGTCGCAAATGTGCGCTTTACCACAAAGGGTCTAAACGCGCGCAAGGTAGCGCGTTATGCCTTTGACAAGGCAAGGCAGGGCAAAATAATTATTATTCCGGGATTTTTGATGAAGGCAGTCAAGTTCTTTGAGCATTTCCTGCCGGAAAACCTGCTTACGAGGGTTTCTTACAATGTACAGTCCAAAAAAGACGGAAAAAAGTAAATGATAAAGCTTCTGAAAAAGATATTCGGCGTTATATCGCCGTTTCTCAAAAAGATAGAAGAGGATAATATTTTCGCAATCTCAGGTCAATCGGCGTTCTTTATGCTGTTGGCCTTGATTCCGTTTGCCATGTTCGCGGTGTCAATTCTGCAAAACCTGAATATTCCCGTCAGCAAGCTCGACCGCTTTTTCAGCGCGATATTCAACGAACGGGTATCGTCGTACATTTCTAATTTTCTCGGAAGTGTAAACAACGGTTCTTTCAGCGTGTCGCTGATAACTATGTTTTTTACGCTGTGGTCGGCGGCGCAGGGTGTTCACGCAATTACAAGCGGACTGAACAGGATTCACCATACATACGAAAACCGAAACTGGTTTTCAGTGCGTTTCAGGGCGATGTTTTACACGGTAGTGTTTGTATTCATTCTTTTCGCGACCGCATTTGTAATTGTCCTCGGGTCGTCAATTCAAAACGCCTTAACGCCGAATATGCCTGAGCTGCCCAAGGTGCTTTCGGTGATATACAGATTCAGGTTTGTTATAATTTTTATTTATCTGGTGTTTTTATTTTCGTTCATCTACCGCAATCTTCCGAACCTCACTCGCGAAACCCGCGCCGAATATAAATTTATATATCAGCTGCCGGGCTCTCTGCTGTGCGCTTTTGCGTGGATATTGCTCTCGTGGGGAATATCAATTTACGTAGGCGATTATAACGGCTTTTCAATTTACGGCAGCCTTTCCAAGGTTGCGATAATGATGGTATGGCTGTATTTTTGTATTTTGTTTTTGATGTTCGGTGCTGAAATAAACAGCTATTACCATATCCAGATAAAATACTTCATAGACAATAAAATTCTCAGAAAGAATAAAAAGAAGAAGTATTAGCGTATAACGGAGTAATAAAGGCAATAGAAAAAGGAGAGATAGTATGATAAAAACCTTAGCCGTACATATCAAGGGTTATATCAAGGAGTCGGTGATGACTCCGCTGTTTATGATTCTTGAAGTCGTTATGGAAACCATAATTCCAATGCTGATGGCGACTATGATTGATGACGGCGTGTCAAAGGGAAACCTCAACCACGTTGTCACCACAGGGCTGATAATGATACTCTGCGCGCTTGTCGCGCTGTTCGCGGGCTATATGGGCGGAGTTTACGGCGCAAAGGCTTCCGCGGGCTTCGCAAAAAATCTAAGGGAAGCTATGTTTATCAACATTCAGAGCTTTTCATTCGCGAATATTGACAAGTATTCCACCGCGGGTCTTGTTACAAGAATGACAACCGACGTTACCAACCTGCAAAACGCATATCAGATGATTCTGCGAATTTGCTTCAGAGCACCGATAAACCTTATCGCTGCTATGACGATGACCTTGATTATCAACGCTAAGCTCGCTATGGTATATCTTGTCGCAATCGCGTTTTTGGCAGTTGTGCTAATCTTTATCATCAGCAAGACCTACAAGCTGTTTTCCGAGGTTTTCGAGCGTTACGACGACCTCAACGCCTCAGTTCAGGAGAACGTGTCCTCAATTCGCGTGGTAAAGGCTTTTGTCCGCGAGGATTACGAGGTTAAGAAATTCAACAAGGCGACATACAACCTTTACAGGCTCTTTGTAAAGGCGGAAAATATGATGGTTTCGGTGTCACCTATTATGATGCTCACAATCTATGGCTCAATGATAGCGTTAAGCTGGTTCGGCGCGAATATGATTGTCGGCAGCGAGCTTACCACCGGCGAGCTGACGAGTATGCTGACCTTCTGTATGCAGATTCTTATGAGCCTAATGATGCTCGCGCTGATTTTTGTAATGCTCACAATGAGTATGGCTAGCGCGAAGCGTATTGCAGGCGTGCTTAACGAGGAAACAACGCTGAAAAATCCCGAAAATCCCGACTTCAATGTGCCTGACGGCAGCATTGATTTTGAAA
>CAMNHG010000068.1 GCA_946539105.1 uncultured Clostridia bacterium
CGCAGAACGCCGCGGCGTCGTAGTGTCGGATATAGCCGCCGTTATCGGTGGTCTGCCCCGGCTCATAGCCGAAGTAAAAACCTGTGCTGTACTCGCGGTGGCTGATTTTTTCAAGCTCCTCCTTTATCCAGGGCTTTAGCTTGAAGTTTTTACCCTCGGCGCAAAAATCATCAACAGCGTGGCGGTAGGCGTTTGTCGTTACCGCCGTATAGTAAGAGGATTTTGCCCTGCCCTCGATTTTGAAGCTCGATACGCCTGCCGCGACAAGCTCAGGAATATGCTCTATCATACACATATCGCGCGAATTATACAGGTATGTTCCGCCGTCAAATTCCTCGACCGGGAAGAACTGACCCTCGCGCTTTTCTTCATACAGATGATACTTCCATCGGCACGGCTGAGCACAGTCGCCGTGGTTTGCGTCTCTGCCGGTAAGGTAGCTTGATATCAGGCATCTGCCGGAGAATGACACGCACATCGCGCCGTGCACAAAGCACTCAATCTCGAGCTCCTTGGGGGTTTTCGCGCGGATTTCCGCGATATCGGAAAGCGGAACTTCACGCGCCATTACAACCCTTGAAGCACCCATATTATAAAGCGCGTTGGCGGCGGCGTAGTTTGTAACGCCGGCCTGGGTTGAAATGTGAATAGCCGTTTTTGGAGCGTAACGCTTTGCCATTTCGAGCACGCCGGGATCGGCGATAATAAGCGCGTCTACGCCGCAGTCCTGCGCAAATTCCAGAAAGGACGGCAAAGCTTCAAGCTCGCTGTTCTTAGGCAGAATATTGCAGGTTACGTGGATTCTTTTGCCCATTGAATGAGCCAAATCACACGCTTTTTTCAGGTCGTCCCTGTCAAAATTCTTTGACGACGACCTCATTCCAAACATCTTGCCGGCGAGGAATACCGCATCCGCGCCGAAATCAAGCGCGGCTTGCAAACATTCAAAATCACCCGCAGGAGATAAAATTTCAGGTTTATTCATCACTCAATATACTCCAAATTAGCTTCGTGCTCCTCGATTGTAGAAGCGTAGTAAGCCTTTCCGTTGCTGTCGTGACAGAAGTAGTAGTAACTTGAATTGTACGGATTAAGCGCGGCCTTGATAGCCTCCATACCGGGATTGCAGATTGATCCGGGAGGAAGTCCGGTGTTGTCGTAGGTGTCGTAACGGCTTTTGTAATTCGCCGCAATCTCGGCAGGGAGCTTGTCCTTGCTGCGGTAGGGATAGAACTTTGTCGAGTCAAGTCCGAGAGACGATACGCCCTCGCTGCTGTCGGCGTTAAGACGGTTATGCAGGATTGACGAAATATAGTACATATCGTCGGAATCCGCCGCCTCTGCCTGAATGATTGACGCCATTGTCATAATTTCGTCAAGAGTATAGCTGCTGTCTGATTTTTCCAGCATTTTCTTGACTGAAATTAGTTTTTCATAGCCGTCAAAAGCCTGCTTCTCGTAAATTCTCTTCTCATAGTTGTTAAGAATTTTATAGATAATGCTTGCGGGATCCTCGTTGACGTAAAACTCGTACTTATCAGGATATAGGTATCCCTCGAGCTTATAATAACGCTCGCCCGGGTTGGGAATGCTCTTTAAGAAGTCGTAGTCGTTGTCGAACTTATTGGAGTTGCAAAGCTGCAAAAACTCCGCCTTGTTGCCGAGCGCGCCTTCCTTTTCGAGCTTGTCCGCAATTTCGAGGACGTTCTGGCCCTCGATGATTGTTACCTCGATTGTATCTGTACGGTTTGAAGTACCCTGCAGATTGGTTATAATCGCCTGATAGTCCATATTCTTTTTAAGCTCATATGTACCCTGTGAGAACGTGCTGTTCTTTGTCACCATGGCATAGAGCTTAAAATATACCGGCTCAGAGATTACTCCGCTGTTTTTTAGCGCGTCAGAAACCGTGTCGATATCCGCGTCCTTGGGAATTTGGACATTAACGGTGGAATCGTCCTTGCGGTTAATGGCAACAAAATCATTAACTCCCGTCACCAAAAAAATTCCGAGGGCGGCTCCGATAATCAAAACCGACACAATCCACGCAATTCTGAAAACCCGGCGGTTGCGCCTGTTGCGTGCTTTAAGCTCACGCTTTTCTTCCTTTTGGCGTTTTTTCAGCGATTTTTTTGACTCTCGCGCGATTTGATCCTTAACCTCTTCTCCGCTGTAGGAGCTTATCTCCTCAGGCTCTGACGAAGCGTCGTATGACGAGCCGTCATCGTCGTAATTGTCGCGGATATTGAGCTTAAAGTTCTCCGCCTTTCGGCGTCGCTGTTCTTCAAGTCCGAAATTATTGTTGTCTGTACTCATATACTCATTCCTTTACCGGATTGCGGTTGATAAACCTCTCGGTAACGAGAATATCAACCGGTCTGTCGTATAATCCCTTTGGAAGGGTGTTTTGTATGCATTTATAGTAACAGATTCCGGCGGTTACTCCGCCGAAGCTCTGTAAAAACCTGTCGTAGTAGCCCCTGCCGAAGCCGATTCTGTAGCCCTGTAAGTCAAAGCACAGTCCGGGCACAAGGCATAATCCCGAGGAAAAATCCTCTGCCTTTTCGCATTTTTCGGGCAACGGCTCTAATATGCCGAACTTTCCCGACGATAAATCCGAGCGTGATTTTATAAAGTAAAAATCCATCTCGCCGCTGACTTCTCCGCACTTAGGCACGGCTACACGCTTGCCGTTTTTCAGCGCGTCCGCGATTATCTCTGAAGTGTCACACTCAATTTCCCCGGACACAAAGGCGAACAGCACTTGGCAGGACTTATATTCGTCAAGCTGTAAAAATTGCTCTGTCAGGGTGCTGTCAAGCTCTGACTTTAGCCCGGGCGGCATTGACTGCCTTGCTCGGCGGTATTTTGCCCTAAGCTCGCGTTTGTGCTGCCTGACGTTTATCAAAGGCATTGCATATCCTCTATTACCTTATCCGCGACGTCCTTTGAGAGTGCTTTTGCTACAATAGCGTGACCAAATTCTACCGCGCAGCCTGCGCCCTTGGCAGTGATAACGTTGCCGTCGGTCTCGGTATGAGCGGCGGTGTAGGTCGCACCCTTAAGCTCCTTTTCAAAGCCCGGGAAGCAGGTGGCTTTTTTGCCGTCCAAAATCCCCAGGTGCCCTAAAATTGACGGCGCGGCACAGATTGCGGCTACGATTTTGCCTTCTTCATAACAGTGCTTTACACAGTTAATTACTCTTTCGTCGTTTTCAAGGTTTAGCGTTCCGGGCATTCCGCCGGGAAGGATTGCTCCCTCGATTTCTCCGTAATCAACATCGTCCGCGGATATATCCGACTTGACGCATACGCCGTGCGAGCTGATTACGAACTCGCCTGTTACTCCAGCGGTTTGAACTCTGAGCTTTGCTCTGCGCATTACGTCAAGACACGCGAGAGCCTCTGTCTCTTCAAAGCCTTCGGCTAAAAACAAATAAAACATAATAACCTCCTTGTTTTAGGATAGTGTGATTCCGATGTATATGTCCTTTGGCAAAGGTAATGATGATAAAGCCCTCGCCATTCCGTATTTTTCTTTTTTAGAAATATCAAAAAATTCTTCTCCGCACTTGCCGTAAACAACAAATCTAACCGAATCGGTGCTGCTAAGCAAAAGCGTTTTTAATTCTTTTAAATCATTATAAGCGGCGTAAAAAACATTGCATACGCCGTTTTCTTCCTCAAAAATCGCCATGGCGTTTTTGCTGAAAGCGGTTTTTATTCCATAGCAGGCGTAGTACTCAATGGCAAAGCGAACATAATCATTATTCCATAAAAGAAAATTACCCCTTTTGAATCCGTATTGAATATACTCAAAGTCCGCGGTATCGCCTATGATTATACTGTCCGCACATCCGCGTTCAAGCTCGCTGCGATGAACCATAGCTCCCCTAACCGAACAACAGGCGCGGTAGCCGTGCTTACCGTAAAAGCGGTACAGCTTTCCGCTTGCGGGCAAAAGAACCGAAAAGCGGTCTCCCCTGCTTTTTGCGTCATTTAATGAATATTCTATCAAGCTGCTCATTATTCCGCGTCCTCTGGATTCGGGCAAGGTTGCCGCTCCGCACAGGTAATGGGCTTTTTCTCCGGCGATTGTACAGTCAATCAGGTACAGCGCGGAAATGATTTTGCCGTTTTCAAGTGCAACATAGGCGTGATATGTACTTTTATTTCTTTTAAAGAATAATTCTACCGCTTCAGGCGAATCGTCAAAACAACTCAGCCAGATGGCCTTCAGCTCGTCAATATCGTCTTTTCCGGCGATTCTTAGCTCTGTATTCATTTTGGAATACCGTCAAATCTTTCGTAAATAATCTCGGGGTGATAGGACAGCTTGGACTTTCTCAGCCCTTCAAGCCCCATATCCTCCTCGCGGTTGAGGTATTTGTAATTTGTAAGAGTTTTAGCAAACTCATTATTGATTACCGCATAGCTTCCCTCGTAATCTTTGAGTGCTTTTTCAAAGTTTACATCGAAGCAGAGCGGAGAAATCTCTGAACCGAGAGTCATAGCAACGGGAGTTTGGTTAACATATAGAATCAACCCGCGCATTTCGAACTCGTTTAAGTTTTCGAGTGCCTCTTTAATTACCGCGTACTCGGCGTGATTGTTCGGATTAAGCTCATTTTCCAAGCACCATAGCTCAGCTACCTTTAGCGCGTCGGAGGCATTTTCCGCCGTTATAGGCTCAGTTTTGCTGTCGGGACAAGTTCTGTTGAATTTTGAAATGTGATTGCGCTTGGCGTGATACTTTTTTCCGGGAAGCTCCGCGAGCATTTCAGTCAAATATATATAGTCCTGAGTAGTTGTGCTCGGCTCGTAAATATACTTGCCGGGGCAGAGCTTTTCAAACTTATCGCGTTCAGCGCGTGACATATAGCCCATATAAGGCTGACGGTTGTTTTCATTCGCGTCGTCAATTATAGCCTTTATCGCGCCTTCAACATTTTTTCCGTGCGGAAAGCAATAGCCCCACAGCCTGCCGTCGGAGCGAAAATACACTTTAATCAAAGTATCGTCATAAACGGCAAATTTAATCAAATACTCGCGGTTCCACAAGTATGCGCTGACCATATTTGCCTCGCAGCCGATTTCATCGTCCGCGTAAAAAGTCCTGTATTTTTTTATATCTGATTTTTCAATTTGCTTAAAATTTAACATAAAATATCGCTGACAGCCTTTTCTATTTCCTCTGATATTTTTTCTATCGGCTTAATTTCTCCGTTTTCGCAGCAGTCAATTACTGTCCAGCCGCATTTTTTTGCGGCGTACAACGCGCTTTTGCGGCAGGTAAGCAAAAAGCTGAGATTGCTTTCGTGCAAATCCTTTTTGCTCGAATCTCCGCCGTAACGCTTCTCCATAAGTCTTTGCGACACGTCGGGAGACACGTCCAGATAGATTACCCTGTCAGGCTTCGGAAGTCCGAGCTTTACGTACTCAAAATCATCCTGCCAGTCGATAAACGCGTCGCGCTTATCGTCGGCAACCTTTGACATTTGGTAGATTATATTTGAAGTGCTGTAGCGATCGCACAAAAACAGCGTACCGTTTTTATAGTCGTCCTTCCAGTCCTTTAGAAAGCTCGCGGCACGGTCAACTGCATAAAACGCCGAAGCGCAATACGCATTGACGTCCTCGGGCTTGCTGCCAAATTCTCCTCCGAGGTACATTTTTACAAGCGACGAAGCCGGACTTTCGTAGTCGGGAAATTCAAGCCGGCGAACCTTCAATCCGTTTTTGGTGAGTTTTTCGGCGAGCAGAGAGGTCTGTGTAGCCTTTCCGCTGCCGTCAAGACCTTCTATTACAATAATCTTGCTTTTCATAACTACCTCTTAGGGCTGTCTGCCGTATTTTTCTCTCATTTCCTTTTGTCTGCCGCAGCACATATTGCCCTCGGGACAAGGTCCGAACAGACATCCGGGGCCGCAGTTCTTGAACAGAGTAGGCGCGACCTTTAAACACTCGAGCAGCATTTGCTCTGCAACCTCGCGGATTTCCCACTGTGCGCGGTTGCAGCAGCGGTGAGCAAAGAAGTTATGCAGGCTGCGCGCGTTAAAGGTGCAGACGATTTTTGTAGTCGAGGCGTTCGGCAGAATAAACCTTGCGTCCTCGTTTGCCTTTTTAAGGAACGCGGAGTATTGCTTTTTGTTGCTCTGCTTAAAGCTCTCCATAATTTCCTCGTCGCTGCCGTGCTGAGCCTCTCCGAGAAAATCCGCTATATATCCCGCGACAAGACTGTCGCGGATTTCCTTGTAAGCCTTAGCTTCTACTTCAAGAGCTTTTTCGTAAGCCGCAAGTGCCTTTGGATTGTTTTGGATTTCGGGCGGAGTTACAAAGTCGAACCTTGTGCCGTCAACATATCTCTGGCTCTGCTGTGAGTACGAGGCAATTCTGTGGCGTACAAGCTGATGTGAGCAGGCGCGTGAAATTCCCTCTATTCCAAAGGTGAACGAAGCGTGCTCAGTGGGACTTGCGTGGCCTAAATCTGTCAGCATATTTAAAAACGATGTTGTTTTTTCCTCTGTCAAGCCGTCGCGGATATTTTCGATATCCGACGGTGAATAGCACAGCTTTGCCGCCATAGCAACGGTTTGCTCCGGATTTGGAGTGTGCGCGAGCAAAGTTACTTTTATCGACATAAAACTACCTCCTGAATCTAATATATTGCGCAAAAACTGCTAATTTACGCAATTATAGTAATTATACTACATAATTAGAATTATTATAGCATTTTTCAACGCTTTTTTCAATAGAAAATATAACAAAAAAGAGATAACGGAAGCATTTTCCGTTATCTCCTGTTATTATCAGTCTCCGAACTGATTAAATCGAGCCAAAAACTCACGTGTACGTTCGCTTGTCGGGTTGTCAATAACCTGCTCGGGCGTGCCCTCTTCCTCGATAAAGCCGTTATCCATAAAGATAATTTTATCGGCGACGTCGTGGGCAAAGCCGATTTCGTGAGTTACGACAATCATTGTGCTGTCCGAGCTTTTAAGCCCCCTGATTACGTTAAGAACCTCTCCGGTGAGCTCGGGGTCGAGCGCGGAGGTGGGCTCATCAAAGCACAGAATGTCCGGATGGAGTGCCAAAGCTCTTGCGATTGCAACTCGCTGCTGCTGTCCGCCGCTGAGATTGCAGGGGTAATAGT
>CAMNHG010000069.1 GCA_946539105.1 uncultured Clostridia bacterium
TGAAAAAAAGCGAGTCGATTATGATTGGCAACGACTGGCAGTCGGACATCGGCGGAGCGGCAGACTTCGGCATTGACAGCCTGTACATTCACCAAAGCATTTCGCCTGTGATTGAGGGCAAGCTGAGGAGCACCTACACCGTTATGGACGGCGATGTTTTTAAAATTAAAATGTTAACGGTTAAATAAAACACTTCACCCCGGGAACAATATTTCCGGGGTGATTTTTTTGAAAAAGAAAAAGCAAATTAATAAATCAAAACGCCGCAGCGCGACCGATTCTACGGATATAGTCGAGGAGCTAAATGCGGTATCCGCTACGGATTTTACAGGGCTTATTCCGGCAAATCCGGACTTTTACAGTGAGGAAAACTACGAGGAAATTATGCCGCAGGGGTTTGCCGAAAATCAAACTTAACACAAAGCACAGGACGTCTGCTTTTGCGGACGTCCTGCGTTATTATTTGTATTAGTTTTATGCTTTTTTCTTAAACTCGGTAATTATGCCGGCGGCAAACTTTTGAATATCAGCTGCGTCAAGAACGTCTACGTTTCCGTCGTCGTTTACACCAGCCGCCGCAAGCTGTTCACTGCTGATTGAACCCTTGCCAACAGCGTACTTCTGAACCGTTGCCGCGTCGAGAACATCAACGGTATTGTCGCCGTTAGAGCCTGTATTTTTACAACAGAAAAATACACACTTATTGTGAGTTTAAAAAACTAAAATATTCAGATTTGTTTGGCACTTTTATCTTAACATAATCTATGAAGTTTAGCAATCCAAAAATCAAACTGAGTTTTTGTTGGTTTTGTACAGAGGAAGCATTAAACATCTCGCATATAACCGTAGGGGCGTGCATTGCACCTACGACTGTAAAGGATAGGTTGGCAATATCAGCAACGTCTTCCCCCTCCGTCATTTTCGCAAGCGAAAATGCCACCTCCCCCGTAACAAGTGACGGGGGAGGCTTTAAATGGATTGAAATTTTTGTCGTTTAATGTAGGGGCGACCTTAGCACGTCGGCAACCCTTTTGTCACTTCGTGACATTTCCCCTATCAGGGGAATTTCCCGCAAGCGGTGGAGGCTTTAAAAAAGTGAGAGCTGAGAAAAATTCTCAACTCTCAACTTATAACTTTTAATTTTATTACTTATGGCTAACGTGCCAGATTTCGTTTGCGTACTCGAGGATAGCTCTGTCTGATGAGAACTTGCCTGCGTTTGCAACATTGAGGAGGCACTTCTTGCCAAATTCCTTGCGGTCGGCATAGTCTGCGTTCGCGCGGATCTTGGTCTCGATGTAATCGGGGAGATCCTGAATAAGGAAGTAGTGGTCGGGATCGTGCCAGTGAGTACCCTTTGTAAGAGCGTGGTGAAGCTCGCGGAAGCTGCCCTCGCCCTGAGCACCGTCGTCGTCAAATGTGCCGTCGATAAGGGTGTTGATAACTCTCTTGAGCTCGGGATTCTGCTCGAGCAGACCTGCGGGATCGTAGCCCTCTTCCTTAATTCTATCGAGGTCCTCAACTCTCGCGCCGAAGATGTACTCGTTCTCTACGCCTGCGCACTCTGCAATCTCAATGTTCGCGCCGTCCCATGTACCGAGGGTAACGGCACCGTTGAGCATAAACTTCATGTTACCTGTACCGGAAGCCTCAAGGCCTGCTGTTGATGTCTGCTCTGAAATATCGGCAGCAACAACAATCTTCTCAGCGTAGGATACGTTGTAGTTGGAGATGAAGTAAACCTGGAGCTTGTCCTTTGTATCGGGATCGTTGTTAACGAGGTTTGCAATCTCGGTGATGTACTTGATAATAGCCTTGGCTCTTGCGTAACCGGGAGCCGCCTTCGCGCCGAAGATAAAGGTTGTGGGAGTCCAGTTAGGCAGCTTGCCTTCCTTAATGCGGAAGTAGATAGCCATAATCGAGAAGGCGTTGATAAGCTGTCTCTTGTACTCGTGGAGTCTCTTAACCTGAACGTCAAAGATAGTGTCGGGGTTAACGTCGAAGCCGTCCATCTTCTTGATGTAAGCCGCGAGCTGCTCCTTCTTCTTAGCCTTAATCTTGTTGAACCTGTTGATGGTTCTTCCGTCGAGGCAGCCGTTCAGAACGCCGAGCTTTGAAAGGTCTGTAAGCCACTCGTCGGAGCCGACCTTGTCTGTGATAAGCTCAGAGAGCTCGGGGTTGCAAAGACCGAGCCAACGGCGTTGTGTAATACCGTTTGTCTTATTGAGGAATCTCTCGGGATAAACCTGATACCACTCTTTAAGAAGGTCTTTCTTAAGGATTTTGGTGTGGAGCTCGGCAACGCCGTTTACATATGTTCCGGCATATGTCGCGAGTCTTGCCATATGAACCGCGTTTCCGTCGATAATACGCATCTTTGCGCGCATCTCGTTGTTAATTCCCTTTGCGATAAGCTCTTCCTGGCACTTGTTGGCGATAAGGCAGATGATGTCGTAAATCTCGGGGATAACCTGAGTCATCAAATCCGCGCTCCACTTCTCAAGAGCCTCGGAAAGAACGGTGTGGTTTGTATATGAGCAGGTCTTGCGGGCGATTTCAAACGCCTCGTCAAAGCCCATGCCCTCGAGCTGAAGAAGTCTTACAAGCTCGGGTACGCATGATACGGGGTGGGTATCGTTAAGCTGAATAGCGTTCTCCTCGGCAAAGTGGCTGAAGTCTGTGCCGTGCTTTGCCTTATAGCGGCGCATAATGTCCTGCAGAGAAGCAGAGCAGAAGAAATACTGCTGCTTAAGTCTTAATACCTTGCCCTCATACTTGTTATCGTTAGGATAAAGAACCTTCGAGATATTCTCGGCGTCGTTCTTCTCCTTAACAGCCTTGTCATACTCTGAGTTGTTGAACGCTGTAAAGTCAAACTCGTTTACAGCCTCTGCCTGCCACAGACGGAGAGTGTTGATGTTGTCGGTCTTGCAGCCGATTACAGCCATATCGTAGGGAACAGCCTTAACTGTCTGATCCTTAAACGAAACGGTTACAGCCTCGTCCTCTCTGCGAACGCACCATGGATCCTTAAAACGCTGCCAGTTGTCGGCAACCTCTACCTGATATCCGTCCTCGATAAGCTGCTTAAAGAGGCCGTACTTATAGCGGATTCCGTAGCCGTCAAGGGGAACCTCCTGAGTAGCCGCAGAATCAAGATAGCAGGCAGCGAGACGTCCGAGTCCGCCGTTACCCAAAGCGGCGTCGTCGATTTCCTCAAATACGTTGATGTCGATTCCCTTTTTCTTGAGCAGCTTTGTAACTTCATCAAGAATGCCGAGGCAGTAAAGGTTGTTGTACATCATTCTGCCCATAAGGAACTCTGCGGAGAAGTAGTAAGCTCTTCTCTCGCTGTTGTGCTTAGCCTTGCTCTTTGCCCAGTTGGGAGCGATTTCTCCCATTACAGCCTTACCGAGAGCCAAGTGGAGCTCGGAAGGAGTAAGCTCCTCTACCTTTTTACAGTAGGCTTCCTGAGCGGTAATTTCAAGCTTTTCCATAATGTTACCCATTGTTTTTAGTCCTCCATTCGTCCTGTTCTTTCAGACAATGTTTTTAATTTTTCCGCAAGCTCGTCTGTTAAGACGGTCTTATCAAGTCTCCATGTCCAGTTGCCGCCAAGGGTTGACGGTGTGTTCATTCTGGCTTCCTTGCCGAGACCCAAGATATCCTGCATCGGAACAACAGCCATATCTGCCTTGCTCTCATACGCGGTGCGGATAAGTCCCCAGTTAAACGGCTCGTCATCGGGCATTTTGCAGTATTCTCTTGCGTAGGCTATGTCGCTTGGCTTTGCGGTTTCAAGCCAGCCCATAACGGTGTCGTTATCGTGGGTGCCTGTGTAAACAACACAGTTGTTTGTGTATTTATGCGGCAGGTAGTCATTTTCCTCGCCGCTGTCAAAGGCAAATTCAAGAACCTTCATGCCCGGGTAGCCTGTCTGCTCCATGAGCTCGGTAACGTCGGGTGTAAGAGTTCCCAAATCCTCCGCGACGATTTCAAATTCGCCGCACGCCTCTTCCATCATTTTAAAGAACTTAATCCTGGGTCCTACAACCCACTCGCCGTTGATGGCGTTCTCTGCGGGGTAGGGGATTGAGTAGTAGCTTGCAAACGCGCGGAAGTGGTCGATTCTTGTAATGTCGTAGAGCTTTGAAGCCGCCTTTACGCGCTCAAACCACCACTCGTAGTCGGTCTGCTCAAGATAATCCCAGTCGTAGAGCGGATTGCCCCAAAGCTGGCCTGTTGCCGAGAAATAATCGGGCGGACAGCCTGCTACCGCGATGGGATCGCCGTCGTCATAGAGCTGGAAAATTTCGGGATTTGCCCATGTGTCGGCACTGTCCATGGCAACGTAAATCGGCATATCGCCCAAAATCTTGATACCCAAGCCGTTTACGTAAGCGCGGAAGCTCTCCCACTGCTCGTAAAACTTAAACTGAACAAATTTCCAGAAGTTAATGTCTTCTCTGAGCTTGCGCTCGTAACGGCGGATCGCCCTTTCGTCGCGCATTTTGATGTCCTCGGGCCACTCGGTCCAGGATACCATGTCAAAGCTCTTTTTAACAGCCATGTAAAGCGCGTAGTTCTTAAGCCACTTGCTGTTTTTGCGCTTAAAGGAACGGAACGCCCTTTGGTCGCGGGTCTTGAAATTATCAAAGGCGATTTTCAAAACCTTAAATCTGCTGTTGTAAATCTTCTCATAATCAACCTCAGCGTCGCTGTCGCCCCAGTCAAAGCTCTCAATCTGCTCCTTTGTAACCAAGCCCTCGTCGGCGAGGGTGTCAAGGTCGATTAAGTAGGGGTTTCCGGCGTAGGTTGAAAATGACTGATACGGCGAATCGCCGTAGCTTGTCGGGCCAACGGGAAGAATCTGCCAGACCTTTTGTCCGGACGCTTTCAAAAAGTCCGCGAACTGGCGAGCCTCTTTGCCGATGGTGCCGATGCCGTAGGGTGACGGAAGCGAAGTTATAGATAAAAGTATTCCTGCGCTCCTTGCCATAAAATCAACTCCAATCTGACGGATATTTAGTTTTTCCATAAGCATTGTGCAAAATAGCACCAATTACCCATAGTATCAAATTAATTTTATCACAAATCTGCTGATTTTTCAAGTATTTTTCATCAATTCTATGGTTAATATTTTACAAAAAGTGAAGGCAGGCATTCTCGCCCGCCTTTGAAAAGCGTGAACGTAAAGCAGCGTTTCTGTAACGGCAGGATCAAAATACAGGAGTTTGCTATACGGCAAAAACACCGGCGTTCCCTGACAAGCAGCAAACACCGGTTTTTGGCTTATATACATTTTCTGTGAGGTTATTTATCAGAAGGACGAGCCGCCGCCTCCGCCGCAGCCGCCACCGCCGCCTCCGCAACCTCCTCCGCCTCCGCAGCCGCCTCCGCCGCTGCTGACGTGGGTTTCTACAACAATGGTTTCGGTTCTTACCAAAACGAGCTGTGCAGGGGTGGTCATAAGTGTGCCGTAACCGACGGTCTCGGGAGGAACAATAGACTTTCTGAGCGGATTAAAGCGTTTTGAAAAGGCAATGCTGAGTGCCAAAATAACGCCTGCCATAAGCGAGATTACAACATAGCTTATGTACTTCATCGGCTCGGCAATCGTCTCTCCCCTTGCGGTCGAGTACATTTGCGAGTACGCTTCCTCGGCAAATTTATCGTATTCCTTTGTGGTGGCGTACTTGCTTGCGTTATCGGTAATCGAGCGCGCCTTTGAGTCATTAATCATCTTATACATATCGCCGTAGGACTGTATATTAATCTTTCTGATTCTCATATTTATCGCGAGAATGCTCGCGCTGTCGTAGCCGTAGCACTCAAGGCGTTTTTTCCTCGCCTGGTCAAGTCCGTCGCCTGTGTAAACGTCGGTTGACCAGAAAATTATATGTCCATACTCGGTAATCGGCGCCATTTCTTCGACAAGCTCCAGCTTTTCTTCGGCGGACAGCAGGTTAACGTCGTCCATAATCAAAACCTGATAGCCTGTGTCGGGATTGGTGTACTGCGCGGACGCTACGCTTTTTTGAGTGCTTGCCGCGGACGCGCAAATCACCGAAGTGCCGAGCAGTACCGCCGCGGTAAGAAGGAGAGCGAAAACTTTTTTAAACTTATTTAGAGTCATAGCGCGCTCCTTTCTTGTTAAACTGCGGCAACGGTCTTTTTGCCACCTTGGTTTGAAAGGCGATGTGGTACAGCGCGAGTCCGAAAAGCTCGAGTGCCAGTACAACACACGCGGCATATGAAATGATGTTATATGCAGGGTCAAAATACACGATAAGTGCCGACAAAGCTATGCTCACGAGCATTACGACCTTAAGCCAGATTACGCGGTTCAAAAACCACTTGGCTTCCGAGGTAACCCTCTGTCTGAGCTGAGAAACGTTATCGACCTTCATCTTCTTTATCTTGCTCGTGGTCGCGTACTGCGAGAGGTTGGCAAGCCCTATGAAAAAAAGTCCGCCGATCAAGCCTGCCGTTCCGAAGAAACGCATATCGCCGTCATACGAGCCGTCGGAGGCTATCATAATAATAGAAATAAACGCTACTACCGTTGCGATTTTATGAAGCGACCTTTGAATTGCCGAGCCCTTTGCCTCGCCGATAATGGTCAGGTTTTTGTCTACGGTAAAGTTAAACGACCTCTGCATAAAGTACATTCCCGTCAACGCGAGGAGCGCGCAAAGCGCGAGAGTCATATTCGCCTTAATCGACGGAAGAACCGTCATTGCGGCGTATATCAGCCCGAAAACGATTGCCGAAATTCCCAGCGCAGCGATTAAAATTCTGACGGGGCTGAGCGGCAAATCCGCCGACACCTTGCCGGTCTGTCCGTTAACGGCGGCGTAGGTAATGCTGTCGCCGCTGCGGTTGCTCATAAACCAGACCGGGTTCATAGTCCGTGAAACCGAGCTGATTTCGGCAGGGATTTTATTTTTTGCCGATGAAATTTTGAGCTTGTTTTTTCTCAGCGTCATATCAATCGCCGGAGATTTTGTGTACACCCTCTCGGCGTCTGACAAAAGCTCCTTTTTAATCTCGTTGTCGTACTCGTGAGGGTCTACGTTGCCGGTCTCGGCGTAAAATCCGCTGAGGTACGCCGGAGC
>CAMNHG010000070.1 GCA_946539105.1 uncultured Clostridia bacterium
ACGGTGAACTGCTCCTGACAAAACGCAGTTAAATCGGCAAAGTCCATTTTCTTTGTCAAAAGCTCCAGCGAGCCGTCGGCAGGCGTAAAAAGCGTGGTTTTTTGAGTTGTCAGCACCTTGACATACAGTGAAAAAGCACCGTGTATAACAAGCCTGCGCGGACTCAGCGCGCGGCAGTTTATGTACTCGGGCTTGGTTTTGGTAATAACGGCGAAGTTATCCGAGGTGTCGCGGACGGAAAAGCTCTGGGAAAAATTAACGCTTTGCTCACAGCAGCGGATCGTCTTGTGTCCGCTCTCGACATAGAGCACATTGACCGAACAGCTTCCGTCAATTTGAAGCTGACCGCCCGAAAGGGATTTTGTCTGAATTTGAGGAACGAGGGTACATTTTAAGATTTTTTCGATATCCGGACAATAATCGGGCAAGGTCAAATCTACATCGGCAAGCTGTTCGGCAACCGTATCGAGCACCGTAACGGGCAGGCAGAAGGATCGGCTATCCGAATTAAACTCCATATTTATCTCTCCTTTTTGGTTTATGTAATAAGTATATTTGGGAGATGGGTAAAATATGACAACCCGGAGCTTTCTCCGGGCTGTTTATTACTTATATTCACCTATTATTATTACGTCATACGGAACCATGCGTGATGATGTGCCGCTAAAATAAAAATCAATATTTGTTTTTGTGTACCGGTTTATAACAGCGGTTTTCATATTTCCGTTTTCATCCAAGCCTGCCGCCCTGTTATTATCGTAAAAAGCTCCGTAAACGCAAAATTCAAGCGCGTTTTCCGTTGTGTTTTCAAAGCAAAGGGAATACTTGTTTCCCGAAACGTAACTTTGAGAGCTTATATAATTTACGCCGCCGCTTTCAGGCATATCGGTACAGGCTGAAAACAACAGAGCAACGCTAAACAAATATAATCCGATTAATAATTTTTTCATAATCACATCACTTAAACATAAAATATAAATTCTCAAAAAACGGCACAAACATGCTCTTTTTTATTATCTCGCCTTTGGCGTTATAAAAAACTACCGCAAGCGTTTTTCCGTCAAGCTCCTTTGCGTTGTCAAAGGTGTATGACAAAATAACCGTTCCGTTTTTACCCGTTTGCTTTTTCGCAAGTCTGTTCTCACTGTACAATCCGCTGTTTCCTATTACGTTTCCGTCACTGTCCTCCAAACGACAGTAAATATTACCGTCAGCAAGCTCAGGAGTAACAGTAGTCTCGACATAACACCTTTTCTCTCCTGGCGAAACGCTCGGAATCTGAGTTGAGCCTTCAACACACGGTTCTGTCAAAGGTTCGGTTTTTTCGAAGTTTTCAGATTGCGTCGTGCTTTCCGTGGATTTTTCTTTTGGTTCGGTTGCTTTCGGAATTTGATTTTTATTTTTCACTTGTTCGGAAGTATCTTCACCCTTTTCGGCAGGCTCTGTATTTGCCGTTGACTGCCTGATTTCAGCAGGTAATTTGTCCGTGGGAGCTTCGGTGAACACTTCTGTATTTCCTGACGTTCCCGAAATAGTGGTTTCAACAGCAGGATAATTAATTGCAGGGCTTTCAGGCTCAGGCATTGTCAGGCTGACCTCGTTATTAAAGCCGAACATAACCGTAAATGTCGCCGCCGCAGCTATTACCACGCACGCCGCTATTGCCGCCGCGTAGCGGTATAGCTTAAGCTTAGGAGCGGCTTTGGGCTTTTTTGAGGGGATTTCGAGTGCTTTGTTGAGCCAGCTTTCGGGAACGCTGAAATTTTTTAGCTCGTCAAATTTAAATTCATCCACGCTTAATCACCTCCGTAAATTTTCTTTAACGCTTCCCTGCCGCGTTTAAGTCTGGTTTTTACGGTGTTTTCGTTTGTTTTGAGGATTTCGGCAATCTCCTTTACCCTGTACTGCTCGATGTAGTAGAGGTAGAGCACGTCGCGGTACTTTTGAGGGGTTTTTAAAAGTGCCCACGACATATCGCCGGAATCCTCGGAAAACTGCACCGCCCTGCCCTTTAAGCTGTCGAGGGGAATAGTGCGCCGGTTACTGCGCAAAAACAGCTTACATTCGTTGATAGCAACGCGGATAAGCCAGGCTTTGAGGTGGTCTTCGCCGGAAAACTGAGGGGACTGTGCAAATAGCTTCATAAACACATTTTGGTAGCAGTCCTCAGCGTCGGCGTAGTTTTGAAGCCGCATTACACACACGCCTGCGACTGTATGAGAATATTTTTGCACCGCCTGATTATACGTCAGACCTGCAAACAGCTTTTCCGGCATTTTTATCACCCCTCACTAATAACATACATTAAAAGGCGTTTTGGTTTCATTTATTTTGAGATTTTTTGAAAATTTTTATTTTTCTGTAAAGGAAATATATTTGGCGTGATTGAAAACTCCAACCCCTCCGTCATTTTGCGAGCAAAATGCCACCTCCCCTAAAACGCTTCGCGTGTCAGGGGAGGCTCATAACTCATAACTCTTAACTCTTAACTCATAACTCATAACTCTTAACTCATAACTCATAACTCATAAACAACACAAGAGCTGCCGTCCTTTCGGTCAGCAGCTCACTGTTAATTGTTAATCTTTAATTGTAAATTGACTTAGAAATGGTCAATCATTTCCGCAGCGAACTGCTGAATCAGTGTTGCGTCTGCAACTGTGATAAAGCCGTCCTTGCTGGTGTCGGCTGCCGCGAGGGCGTCGCCTGTGAGGGTGATCATCTCTGCCGCGTGTCTCTGAACCAAGGTTGCGTCGGCTACCGATACAACGCCGTCGCCGTTAACGTCGCCCAGCATTACGTCTGAGCCCTTAATCTCGGTGCTCTTTGTAACCGTAACGCCCGAAACTGTCTGCGCGGTGCCGTTGTCAACGGGATATTTGTTTGAGTTTGCGTATCTTACGCCGAGAATTTCAAGGTTGAAGTTGGTCGTGGTTGTACCCGAGCCTAAAACCTTAAATGTCGCGCTTACAAAGTCCTTCTCGGTTGTGAAGTTTGCGAAGTTCAGGGTGTAGAAGTTGCCCTTTACAAGTCCGGGAGTGTTCTCCTCGCACGCAAAGCCGTCAACGTTGGGCATTGACGCGGCTACAAATTTGAGCTTTGAGGTGTCATAGCTCATATTCCACTGAGCGTTTACAAGCGGAGCTGTTGACTTGAGCTTGTAGTTAACGGTAACAAACTGCTCGCCGTTGCTGTTGGTAAAGGTCTTTGCAGGGAAGTAGTTTGAATTTGCGTTAACTGTGAGCTTCTCTGTGGGAGTAGGTGTGGGAGTCGGAGTTACACCGCCGCCGAGAGCACCGATTCTCGCGAAATCGGAAGTAATTACGTCCTCATCCTCTTTTTCCTTAGAAGTGCTCGCGTCAGCTGAGTATGAACCTGTAGCGTTGTCAAGCATTGTGTCGTCGTAAGGAATGCAGTCAAGACCTGACTCGCCGCGGGTTGCTACGAGCATTGCGCCGATACCGTTTGTGCTCAGATAGCTTGCGTCGATTCCGAGGGTTGAGAGCGGAATCTTAATCTCATAGAATGAGTCGTAAGTAGTCTTGTGGGTTCCCGATGAACCCTTGAAGGTCTTGTAATCTACCCAACCTGCGTTATTGTCGTAGATGTCAGAGGTTTTCTTTGAACCGTTAAGGCCGTAGATGTGGCTGCAGATGTTTGTCTCTGCCATCTTGTAAGCGATTCCGTTTTTGCTAAATTCCTTACAGCCTGTGGTGTAGTTTGTGTTACCGTTTGAGTCAACCGCCGTGAACATAGCAGGTGTGCCGAGTCCGGGCTTGCCGCTCATATAGAGCAGGTGGTCAACGTGCTGTTCAAACTGAACGCCCATCTTCTGTCCCCAGATTGAGTTGCCGTCGGTGTTCTTGTTGGACATCGAGGTGCTTGAGGGGTCTACGCTGAGAGCGAGAATGAGGGGAACGTCAAGAACACGTCCGCCGTCAGACAGAGGACCGTCGCCTTCTCTTGCCCATGTGTCGGTGGTGTTAACCATCTGCCATCCGATGTAAAGGTTGGTGCTGTCCCAAGCACCGAAGAGCGCGTATGTATCGAGCACGCAGTTCTCGTGGCCGCCCTTAAACTGATTTGCAACGTCCCAAGCCGCTCCCTGAGCGATGAGCATACTCTCGTCCCAGTCGGCAGCACTTCCGTCGATTGTAATTGTTTTCTGAACGCCTACCTTGCCGCCGGGGTTAGTGGCATAATAGGTCGACGCGAGCGTACCTGTTGAAGCGAAAGCTGTGAACGATACCGAAGCAACGGCAATCAGCATTGCTGCAACGAGAAATACGCTGATAACTTTTTTTGTCATTTTCATCGTTAATCAATCCTCCTGTTTTTTTGCGGTGGGTTTCCGCATATATTACCATTTTTATTATATCTGTTTTTTCGATAAAACTCAATATTATTTTTGGTATGCATATTTATTTTGGCATTTTGCACATTTGGAAGATAGATTATTTAGCAATTATTACTATACAAATTTAAAATGCAAAGGGCGGACGCATTTGTCCGCCTGTGCAATTATATACGGGCTTTGCCGCTTTACGGCAAGCTCACTTCACCTTTTTTATTCCGTAAATCTTCCTTAAAATTGCCGATATGAACCTTGGATTTTCAATAAGTATAACCTTCATAGTTACCTCCTGATACAAGTTAAGCTAACAATTACAAGCGCGGCTGCGGCGACAACCAACACCCATTTTGGCGGCAACAGCGACGCGACAAGCAAGCCCGCGCCGAAGCAGACGGCGGATTTTACCTTTTGTTTGCGGCACTTCACGTTATCACCCTTTACCATAATACACGGCACGGCACATTGTGTGCTTGAATTTTTCCGAGTTTTATTATAATATAGAAACGGTGATTGTATGAGAACGCTTGAAATTAAAAAGAACGACTCAAACCAGCGGCTTGACAAGTTTATGCAAAAGCATTTTAAGACCATGCCGAAGTCGATGATGTATATGTATATCCGCAAAAAGTGCGTTAAGCTAAACGGCAAAAAGGTATCGGGCGATGAAATGCTCAAGGAAGGCGACGTGCTTAAGTTTTTTATAAAGGACGAGTTTTTTGAGGGCGCGGAGGAAAAGCACTACGAGTTTTTGAAAGCACCGAAAAAGCTGAACATCGTTTATGAGGATGAGAATATTCTGCTGCTCGACAAAAAACCGGGGGTGATTGTCCACCCCGACAAAAGCTACCACTTCGATTCGCTGATAAGCAGGGTTTTGCACTACCTTTACGACAAGGGAGAGTATGACCCCGAGCAGGAGCAGGCGTTCTGCCCCGCGCTTGTAAACAGAATTGACCGCAACACCGGCGGAATTGTAATCGCCGCTAAGAACGCCGAGAGCCTGCGGATTCTCAATCAAAAGATGAAAACGCGCGAGCTTGAAAAGTTCTACCTCTGCCTGCTCTGCGGCAAGCCGAAAAAGGACAGCGATACGCTTACAGGCTTTATCACCAAAAACGAGAGCAAAAACAAGGTTACGGTTCACTCAAAGCCCGTTGAGGGCAGTAAGGAGATTAAGACGAAGTACAAAATCCTCAATTTTGACGGAAGGTACAGCCTTGCCGAGGTCGAGCTGCTCACCGGCAGAACACATCAGATAAGGGCGCATATGGCGTACATCGGACATCCGCTTGTCGGCGACACAAAGTACGGCAAAAATAAAAAAGCACCCGATAATTATAAGTATCAGGCACTTTACAGCTATAAGCTGAGATTTAATTTTACGACCGACGCCGGGATTCTCAATTACCTAAACGGCAAAGAATTTGAAGTTAAGGACGTGCCGTTTGTTAAATAAACAGCACATTTAGTCTCCCCGTCACTTGTTACGGGTAGGCTTTTTGCTTTTTAAGTTAAACATAAAAACGCGCACATTGTTCCCCGGTGTCCCTTTGTCGCGCGGTGGCTCCACAACAGCTCGCTGTTGCAGTTGGTGCAGACGTCGCTTACGGTGATGTTTTCGGGCTTAACGCCTGATGCCACAAGAATTTGCCTGTTGCATTCGAGCAAATCGAGCATATATTTTCCGCCGCTTTTCGGGAATATAAATTTATCCTTATCCAAACCGTCAAGCGCGTAGAAGTTATCAATGCAGGGCTTATCGACCTCGTAACAGCAGACCGAGATTGCGGGGCCGACAGCCGCGGTGATGTCCGCAGGGTTTGTGCCGTAAAGCTCGGTCATTTTCGCGATTGTCTTTTCGGCGATTCTGCCGACGGTTCCGCGCCAGCCGCCGTGGGCAAGTCCGATTGCCTTGTTTTTGGTATCGACAAAGTACAGCGGAGTGCAGTCGGCGTAATAGGTCACGAGCGTAACGCCCGGTTCGTTGGTGATGATGGCGTCAACGCTCTCCATATCGCGCGGTTTGTAAATACCCACTCCCCTGTCCGCCTTTGTAACGGCGCGCACATAGGTGTGGTGATCCTGAGCGGAAGCGGTCAGGGACTCAAAATCAAAGCCCGCGCTTTTGCAGAGTCTTTTGTAATTTTCCGTCACGCGCTCGGGGTTATCTCCCCTGTTGAACGCCAGGTTCATCGAGTTAAACTCTCCCTCGGACACTCCGCCGAGGCGTGTTGAAAAGGCGTGATTGATAAATTTTATTTCTGATAAAGAATTATAAGTCAGATACGGAACTGAGTCCGCATTGTTCAGCTTCATAACTTTTGAGTTAAAATTCAATTTATACCTCCAAATAACTTGAAAGAATCTCAAAATTCTGCTATACTGAATACAGAATTTTAGTTCGGGGTGACTTTTATGAAAAACAAACTTTTCGGCAAAAATATTGTTCCCGATTGCTCTTACTGCGACAACGCTTTTTTTGAAAACGGGATTTTCGGCTGCAAAAAGTCAAAGCATATTCAAAACAGCAAGTGCAGGGCATTCAGCTACAATCCGCTTTTAAGGGTGCCGACCAAGGTTTCACTCTACGGCAATTATACCGCCGAGGATTTTAAGCTGTAAAATATAAAGACAATTCATATTATAATACACTGTAGGGTTCGGTCTTGACCGAACCGCGAAAACAACACTTATGTGCTAACGCCGCGGTTCAGTCAA
>CAMNHG010000071.1 GCA_946539105.1 uncultured Clostridia bacterium
ACAACCGCGCCTCTAACCTGCTGGTCAGCGTGACGGCTGTCTACGCCGAGCTTTACGTGAAGCTCAACGGTTTCGTCAAACTTGGCGGTAGCTGTCTTTACAACAGTCTCAAGTGCCTCGTCTGTCTCATATAATTTGGTTTTGTCAACGAGCTTAGCAGCGTCAACATATTTCTTACCGTGTTTCATCAATTTTCCTCCATTGTTAGGTGGTCAAGCGGAAAAATCCTCCCACCCGGATTAATTAGTCAACTACTGTAATACCCATGCTTCTTGCCGTACCTGCAATCATGCTGATTGCGGCGTCAAGCGAGCCTGCGTTAAGGTCGGGCATTTTCTGCTCGGCAATCTTTGTGAGCTGCTCTTTTGTGATCTTGGCAACCTTAGTCTTGTTAGGTACGCCCGAACCGCTGTTAATGCCGCACGCCTTCTTAAGAAGAACCGCAGCAGGCGGAGTCTTTGTGATAAATGTGAACGAACGGTCTGCATATACCGTAATAACAACAGGAATGATAAGACCTCTGTCGTTCTTTGTACGCTCATTAAAATCCTTTGTGAACGCAACAATGTTTACGCCGTGCTGACCGAGTGCCGGTCCTACAGGCGGAGCCGGAGTAGCCTGTCCGGCAGGAATCTGCAGCTTAATTAAGCCTACAACCTTTTGAGCCATTGTGTTTGCACCTCCAAAATTCGTGGTAAATTGCGGGACGCCACTGTGTAGGGTCCCTCCCACAGGGAACGTAAAGCTCCCAATAAAAAAGCCGAATCGGCGATTTTACCGTAAAATTAGTCTTCCAATGCTTCTGCCTGGCTTAGTTCAAGCTCGACAGGAGTTTCGCGTCCGAACATAGAAACAACTACGCGGACATAGTTTTTGTCGGTATCAAGCTCTTCTACAACACCGACGAAGTCCTCAAGCGGACCGTCAATAATTCTTACCGAATCACCAACGGCATAAGAAACCTTGACAACTTTTTGCTCAACGCCCATTCTGTAAACCTCGGCGTCTGTGAGCGGAACGGGTTTTGATCCCGGGCCGACAAATCCGGTGCAGCCGCGAATATTGCGCACGACATACCATGTCTCGTCGGTATAGACCATCTTAACAAAAACATAGCCGGGATAGATTTTATGCTCGACCTCTTTGGTCTTTTCCCCAACGGTCTCTGTAACGATTTCGGTGGGAACCTTGACGTCGATAATCATATCCTTAAGATTGCGGTTCTCCGCTGTTGTAAGCAAATCCGTAGCAACCTTGTTTTCATAACCCGAATAGGTATGAATTACATACCACTTTGCCTCATAATCAGCCATTATAACTCTCTTCCTTTCGTAAGATTAGCGATAAAAGCGATTACGTAGCTGATCCAGTACCCATAATCAGGCCGAGTATAGCATACAGACCTGAATCAAGGCCGAAAATGAACAAGCCCATGACAATAAGCACCGCGATAACTATACCAAAGTTCTTGGTAGTCTGCGCCGGTGTAGGCCATGTGATTTTCTTGATTTCACCCTTACAGGAAGCCAGGTACTTTAAAAGCCTTCTAAAAGCGTTGGGCTTTTTGTTCTTAACGGCTTTTTTAGAATCTGCCTTCTTAGACTCGGTCTTTTTAGAGGCAGCTTTCTTAACGTCAGCCTTATTGTCAGCCATAATGTACCTCCTTATTTAGTTTCCTTGTGAAGAGTGTGTTTTCTGCAGAAGCGGCAGTACTTGTTCATCTGAAGTCTGTCGGGACTGTTCTTCTTGTTCTTCATTGTGTTGTAGTTACGCTGTTTGCACTCTGTGCAGGCCAATGTGATTTTAACTCTCATAACGGCACCTCCCGGTTATTCGGAATATTTTTAGCCTCCCTCAACAGGGCACAAAAATAAAGCCCCTTTTAGAGGTGATAACATTTTAACACAGGTTTTGCATTTAGTCAAGGGATTTTCGGCAAAAAGTTTGCTTTTAGTTTACTGTTTATCTATGTTGTGGCACATTCGTAAGCCTGCCCACAATATATTGATTTTAACCGGAACAAAAAAGCTCTCCGCCGCGCAAAAAGCGGCAAAGAGCCTTTGACATTATTACTTACTCTGGTTGAGCAGGGTGCTGCCGATTGACTTTCTCGGCTTTTTGGGAACCTCCGGCTTAACCTCTTTTCCCTTATACTTTCTGGCGGCCTTGGCTGCTCTGCCGAGGTCGTCGTTGAAGTACTCGTAAATCTTATTAAACTCCTCGTCATCCAGCGAATTGAGAATTACAATCGTGATAATCGCGCGTGTGTCGCGGTCGCCGTTGCCGTACTGAACATTAAACACGTTCGCGAACTTCTCGGTTTCCTTACCTTTAGAGCTCTTGAGGTATTCGGCTACCCTGGGAGCAATGTGCTCCTTGGCAAACGTTGCTCCGCGGAAGGGATAGTAGCAGTCCTCCTCGTTCTTAATCTCGTCCTTTAGCTCAGGGAAGTAAGTTACAAAACGCTTCGCCAAAAACTTCGGGTCCGCAGAACCGTCGTCGGACTTCTTCTTTTTCTTCTGAATCTGTTTTGCGCGCTTGATAGCAACCGTGCCCGACACGCCCTCGATAAAATCATTCGCGATACTCTCGGCGTCCTTCTGGTCGGCGGTCTCATCGTCATAAAGCCAGGTAGCAAGGGTTTTCCAGTCGTTGTCCGGACCTTCGTCGGTCATAGCCGCCGAACGGAGAACCATCTGCTGTTTATCCAAAATATATACAACCGAGTAGGCAACGTTTTCGCTCGTATAAAGAGAAACCAAATCTCCGCCGTCCTCGTTTGAAACCTTCTGCTTTGTAAAATTCTGCTTGGCGAGCTCGTCCTCTACCTTTTTTGAGATATATTCAAAAGCCTTTTTATAATCCAATTCAATCTCCCTTTCGAATAAAAATCCGTCTTTGCCATACCATTATACTATCAAACCCAAAATATTGCAAGTATTTTAAATCGTTTCATAAGTTTATCTTAATTCATAACTTCTGTTCTCGACTTTAAACTTCGATTTAACTCTAAACTTCGCAATTTGTAGTGACAGCCCTTGCGGCTGTCAATTCCACGTCGCAAACGACGTGGAAAGGGAGACCGCGAGGGTCTCCCCTACAACTGTAAAGGAAATGTTGGCGGTATTTCCCGGGCGGACACATGGGTCCGCCCCTACGGTGTAATTGAATGTTTGGTTTTAATTGAAATGTTGGCAATATCGGCAACGTAGCCCCCTCCGCCGCCTTAGGGCGGCACCTCCCCCGTAACAAGTGACGGGGGAGGCTTTAAACTATATACAAACGTTTCCTCAAAATTAATCAAACTCTAAACTCTCAACTCTAAACTCTCAACTCTAAACTCTTAACTCTAAACTCTTAACTCTAAACTCTTAACTCAAAACTCTAAACTCTTAACTCTAAAAGGCTTGCAACCGACCCAATATTGTGGTATTATTTATTCTGTATAATAATGTAAAAGAGGTTTTTCTATGTCATCGCGCAACGCTATCGGCGTTTTTGACTCGGGACTCGGCGGACTGAGTGCCGTTAAGGAGTTTATGCACGTCCTCCCGAACGAAAACATCATATATTTCGGCGACACCGGCAGAGTGCCTTACGGCACACGCAGCCGCGACACCATCAACAAATACGCGTTTCAGGACGCTCACTTTCTGCTTGAGCACAACGTAAAGATGGTCGTAGCCGCCTGCGGAACCGTCAGCTCGGTATCGGGCGCGAGGCTTGAGGCAGAGCTTCCCGTGCCCTACACCGGAGTTGTAAACCCCACCGCCTACACCGCTGTGCGCAAGACCAAAAACGGCAAAATCGGCGTTATCGGAACTTCCGCTACGGTCAACAGCCACAGCTACAAAACGCGCCTGCAAAAGCTCAATCCGGATGTTGAGGTTTTTGAGCAGGCATGTCCGCTGTTTGTGCCGCTTGTTGAAAACGGCATTATTCACCGCGACGATCAGATTACGCGCCTTGTGGTAAGACGGTACCTCAGCGAGCTGAAAGAGCAAAGCGTTGACGCGCTTATTCTCGGCTGCACCCACTTTCCGCTGCTGCGCGAAGCTATTTCAGACTTTATGGGTGATGGAGTTGAGCTTATTGACTCGGGCTTTGAAACCGCCCTTTACGCCGCAAAGGTGCTCAAAGAGCAAAACCTGCTCAACGACGATCAAACCCCGAAAACGCCGGAATTTTACGTAAGCGACACTCCCGAGGGCTTCAAAAATGTCGCAGGGCTGTTTTTGGGCAGAGATATGGAGCACACCGTAACCCAGATTGACATTGAACAGTATTGAGGATTTTATGGATAATCAGGACAAATATATGATTTCGATTGTCGGCGAGCAAAACCTTGACGGCGAAACCGACAAGATTGAGGTTATGACCTCCGGCAAGTTTATGCGAAAGCGCGACCACTTTTACATAGGCTACAAGGAGTTCAGCGAGGAAAACCCTGCCGAATATTACGACAACCTGATAAAGGTTGAGGAAAATATTGTAACAATCAGCCGCAAGGGACAGATGCAGACGCGCCTTATTCTTGAAAAGGGCAAACGCCATCAGTGCATTTACCAAACGGTTGCAGGTGACTTTACCATAGGCGTATTCACCAAAACGATGAACAACCGCCTAACCGAAAAGGGCGGCACACTTGAGGTAAGCTACACGCTCGACTTTGACACCAATTTGGTAAGCGAAAACAAATTTTATATAAAGGTAGAAGAAAAAACAAACGAGGAGTAATTATGGACACATATTCAAGCGCAGTTTTACAGCTAAAAAACGCGGTTACCGCCGCGCTCAAAAAAGCTATTGAAAAAGAGGAGCTTCCGAACGCGGAAATTCCGGATTTTATTATAGAAACCCCTGCCGATTCTTCGCACGGGGATTTCGCGACCAACGCCGCCATGGCAGGCGCGAAGTCATTTAGAATGCCGCCGTTTAAAATCGCTCAGGCAATCACCGATAACCTCGACCTGAGCGGCACTATGTTTGACCGTTTCGAGACCGCAGGACCGGGATTTATCAACTTCTTTTTAGGCGCGGATTTTTACACCGGCGTTATCGAGGAAATCACCTCAAACCCCGAGAGCTACGGACAGTCAGATTACGGCAAGGGCGAGAAGGTTATGGTTGAGTTCGTCTCCGCCAACCCCACAGGTCCCATGCACATGGGCAACGCCCGCGGCGGAGCTCTCGGCGACTGTCTTGCGGCGGTGCTCAACAAAGCAGGATATTCCGCTTACCGCGAGTTCTACGTTAACGACGCCGGCAACCAGATTGAAAAGTTTGGCTGCTCGCTCGAGGCGCGTTACCTGCAAATCTTCAAGGGTGACGAGATCGTTTTCCCCGAGGACGGCTATCAGGGAGCTGACATCACCGAGCTTGCCATGGAGTACGCCGGCATCAACGGCGACAGCCTTGTAGAAGCCGACAGCGAAGCGCGCAAAAAGGCACTTGTTGACTACGCCCTGCCCAAGAACATCAAGAAGATGCAGGAAGATATGGCGGCTTACAAAATCGTCTACGACAAGTGGTTCTTCGAAAGCGAGCTGCACAACAGCGGCGAGGTCAAGGGCATTGTTGACCTGCTGACAGAAAAGGGTCTTACCTACGAGCAGGACGGCGCGGTTTGGTACAAAAACAAAGAGGTTCTCACAAACAAGCTGCTTGCCGAGGGCAAAACCCGGCAGTACATCGACAACCTCGAGCTTAAGGACGACGTGCTTATCCGCCAGAACGGCAACCCAACCTACTTTGCCGCCGACATCGCGTATCACAAAAACAAATTCGACCGTGGCTTTACCACACTGATTGACGTTTGGGGAGCCGACCACCACGGCCACGTTATGAGAATGAAGGGTGCTATGGACGCCATCGGCTACGACGGAGACAAGCTAAACGTTGTGCTTATGCAGCTTGTTAAGCTGGTAAGGGGCGGCGAGCTGGTAAAGATGAGCAAGCGCACCGGCAAGGCAATTCAGCTGCGCGATTTGCTCGAGGAAGTTCCCGTTGACAGCGCGCGCTTCCTGTTCAACACCCGTGAAGCCAACACCCAAATGGACTTCGACCTCGACCTCGCGGTTACTCAGGACAACCAAAATCCCGTTTACTACGTTCAGTACGCCCACGCGAGAATTTGCAGTATCTTCAAGGCTCTCGCAAAGGACGGAATCACTCCGAGAACCTGCGCAAAGGACGAGCTCGCGCTGCTGACCGCACCAGAGGAAAAGGAGCTTATCAGCCACCTTGCCCTCTATACTAACGAAATTATCAGCGCGGCTAAGGACTACGACCCTACAAAAATTACGCGCTATGTTACAAAGCTGGCGACGCTGTTCCACAAGTTCTACAACGCCTGCCGCGTTAAGGGCGAGGAAGAATCGCTTATGCAGGCAAGGCTCGCGCTGTGCGGCTGCGTCCGCTCGGTAATCAAAAACGTGCTGACGATGTTCAACATCACCTGCCCGGAAAGTATGTAGTCGGTTTTGAATATTTAAAAAATAATTGCCCATACTATTACCAAAACGAAAGGCGGTAACAGTATGGGCAAAAAATCTAAGTCTAACAAAAACTATCCGCTGGAGTTTCCTCCGCGCGACAACCGCGCCGAGAATACTCCCGCGACCGACGAGGTGATTGAATACG
>CAMNHG010000072.1 GCA_946539105.1 uncultured Clostridia bacterium
GTTGACGGCAACTCAAACCGCGTTGCGGCGATTTTGTACGGACCCAAGAGCGTTGTGGTAATCTGCGGAGTTAACAAGATTGTAAAGAACATCGACGAGGCGATTTACAGGGTAAAAACAAAAGCCGCTCCGCCCAACACCGTAAGGCTCGGAATCGACACCTACTGCGCCAAAAAGGGACAGTGCGTATCTCTTAACAAGGAGAATCCCGAGCTGTGCGAGGGTTGCCGCGGAGACGGCAGAATTTGCTGTAACTATGTAGTTTGTGCCCAGCAAAGGCACGTTAACAGAATAAAGGTTATTATCGTTAACGAGGAGCTGGGCTACTAAGAGCTAAATTGTTTCCGTTGGAAACAGCTAAATCGCGCTTCGCGCAGCTAAATTATTTCGCTGCGCTCAATAGCTAAATTGCGCTGTCGCGCAGCTGACTTTTGCGAAAGCTGTTTAGCTTGACAAAATCACATTAGCCCTTCTTGTTCTGACTGCTGTTCGACTTCTTGTTGTCGCAGTTCTGAGTGCCCTTTGTGTTTTTGTTCTGAGTGTTGTTATTATCCATAGATAAACACCTCCTTTGGTAATTATTGTTACCGCAAATTTCGGTATTATTCGGATTCGGGAAAATTTATGCAGGAATTTTTAGATAGAATGAAAGCCCTGCTCGGTGACGAGTATAATTCTTTTTTAGAATATTATGAGGGCGAAAACTTCAGAGGACTTAGGGTAAACACCCTGAAATGCTCTGTCGAAAAACTAAAGAGCATAATCGGCTTTGAGCTTAAGCCTACGCCGTTTTGCGGTGAGGGCTTTTATATTCCCGACGGCGTTCAGTCGCCGGGCAACAGTCCGCTCCACCACTGCGGAGCGTTTTATGTTCAGGAGCCGTCCGCGACCTCGGCGGTTGAAATGCTGTGTGTGGAAAAGGGCGACCTTGTGCTCGACCTCTGCGCCGCTCCCGGCGGAAAGAGCACGCAAATCGGCGCGAAGCTGGGCGGAACAGGGCTTTTGTGGAGCAATGAGATTGTAAAAAGCCGTGCTAATATTCTTTTATCGAATATTGAACGGATGGGAATTAGTAATGCTGTTGTCTCAAACACGCGTCCCGACGTGCTCTGCCCAAGGCTTGCCGGAAAGTTTGACAAGGTGCTTGTTGACGCTCCGTGCAGCGGCGAGGGAATGTTCCGCAAGAACAGCTCGGCTCAGATGGAATGGAGCGTAAGCCACGTCAAAAGCTGTGCCGAACGTCAGCTCAACATCCTGAACAGCGCAAAAACCGCGCTTAAAGACGGCGGCGTTATGGTCTACTCCACCTGCACCTTCTCGAACGAGGAGAACGAGGGCGTTATCACGCGATTTTTAGAGGAAAATCCCGAATTTTCGATTGAGGATTCGGGCGTTAGCTTCGGCAGACCTACCCTTGAATACGCGCGGAGGATTTTCCCGATGGACGGCGGCGAGGGGCATTTTGCCGTGCGCCTGAGAAAAAGCGGACAATCGCGCAAAACCGAACCAATCCCCGGCATACAAAAGATTGACAGCAAAATCCTCGATTTTTACGATTCTCTGTTTAAGGGCAGACCGTTCGGCGAGAATATCGAGGTTAAGAACAATAAAATTATTATTCTTTCAAAGAATTATGATATAGATTTAAAAGGCTTGCCGATACTGCGCGCAGGCGTGGTTTTGGGCGAGTTTGTCAAAAACCGCATTGAGCCCCACCACAGTGCCTTTGCCGCGACAAAAATGACCGACTGTGTTCAAAGCGTAGATTTTGACGTGAACAGCCCCGAGATTAAGGCGTATCTCCACGGTGAGGAAATTGACGTTCCGCGCGATATTAAAGGCTACTGCGCCGTGTGCGTAAACGGAATTACGCTGGGATTCGGCAAGGCTTCAAACGGCAGGCTCAAAAATAAATATCCGAAAGGATTAAGGACGTTAAAATGAGAGGACTTTCCGACATCGGAACAATTAAAGATATTTTACACCGTCACGGCTTTACCTTTTCAAAGGCACTCGGTCAAAACTTCCTGATAAATCCGTCCGTTTGCCCCAGAATGGCAGAGCTTTCGGGAGCAGGTGAGGGAGTAGGAGTAATCGAAATCGGCCCCGGAATCGGCGTGCTGACCAACGAGCTGTGCCAGCTTGCGGACAAGGTTGTCGCGGTTGAGCTCGACAAACGGCTTATCCCGGTGCTCGGCGAAACGCTCGCGGAGTATAGCAATATAAAAGTGATAAACGCCGACGTGCTCGAGCTTGATTTGAACAAGCTGATTGAGGACGAATTATCGGGAATGGAGGTCGTAATCTGCGCCAATCTGCCGTATTACATCACCTCTCCCGTGATTATGAAGCTGCTTGAGGACAAGCTGCCTATTGCCGCAATCACGGTTATGGTGCAAAAGGAAGCCGCGCAGCGGATTTGTGCGCCTGTCGGCTCGCGCGAGAGCGGAGCGGTTACGGTTTCGGTCAACTACTATGCCGAGCCGAGTTTACAATTTCACGTAAGTGCAGGCAGCTTTATGCCTGCTCCAAAGGTCGATTCCGCCGTAATCAGGCTTGACGTAAGGAAAGAACCGCCCGTAAAAACGGACGAAAAAAAGTTTTTCAAGGTGGTAAAGGCGGCGTTTTCTCAGCGCAGAAAGGTAATCTCAAACTCGCTCAGCTCAGGGCTTAAAATGAGCAAGGACGAGATTAACGGCGTTTTATCCGCGGCAAATGTGCCGCCGAACGCCAGAGCTGAGAAACTGAGCTTAAATGATTTTGCGGCGATTGCCGGTAATTTGAGGGATTGATATGGGTACAAAAATGAACGCTTGTTTTAAAATCGGATTTATATTTTTGCTTGTCTGCGCCGCTTTGCTTGCTGGCGCGCTGATTTTCGGCTATATTTTGTCGAACGAAAAGGTGTGTATGTTTATGGCGATGGGCGGAGTTGTGCTCGCTTTTGCGGGACTGATTTTAGTGCTCGTCAGCAAGCCGAAAAAGAAAAAATCCAAAAAGGCAAAACCTATAGAAAATGTTGACAATGAATTATAGGTGTGGTATAATTTTTAACGATAAAGGGGAGTAGTTCGCGGCAATAGCCGTGGTATATTTCGTCAATCTCATACCGCTTTGCGGTATCGGATATACTCTAAAGAACGAGACTTTTATTGCATTCGGTATGAGCGCAATAAAGGTCTTTTTTGTTTATTATTCACCCCTAAAGGAGTAATGTATGGAAAAATGGTATCAAAAAACAGGCTCTGAGGCACTGGGCAGCTTCGGCGTTACAACCGACGGTTTAAGTTCCGAAAAAGCCGCCGAGCTGTTAAAGAAAAACGGAGAAAATAAGCTCGCCGAGGGCAAAAAGAAAACTGTGCTGCAGGTGTTCCTAAGCCAGTTTGCGGATTTACTTGTAATAATCCTTATAATCGCGGCGATAATCTCAATGTTCTCAGGCAATATCGAGAGCACAATCGTTATCTTCGCGGTAATTATCCTTAACGCCGTGCTCGGTACGGTTCAGCACGTAAAGGCAGAAAAATCGCTTGACAGCCTAAAGTCGCTTTCATCCCCGAGCGCGAAGGTTATCCGCGACGGAAAGAAGATTGAAATCGACTCAAAAAATGTAGTCGAGGGAGACATTATCGTGCTCGAGGCAGGCGACCTTGTTGTTGCCGACGGCAGAATTATCCACAACTACTCGCTTCAGGTCAACGAAAGCTCGCTGACAGGCGAATCGACAAATGTCGATAAAAGCGACGAAACCCTTGACGGCGAGGTTCCGCTTGCAGACCGCGTGAATATGGTGTTCTCAGGCAGCCTTGTAACCTACGGCAGAGCAATGGTGCTTGTAACCGCCACGGGAATGAATACCGAAATCGGCAAAATTGCCGACCTTATGAACTCCGCAAAGGAGAAAAAAACACCGCTCCAGCAGAGTCTCGACAAGTTCTCGAGCACGCTCGCAATTATCATTATGGCAATCAGCGTGCTTGTGTTTGTGCTGTCAATGGCGCAGAAGGGCTGGCAGTGGTCGTTTGACAATATCATCGGCTCGCTGATGTACGCCGTAGCACTTGCCGTCGCGGCAATCCCCGAGGCACTAGGCTCGATTGTAACCATCGTTCAGGCGATGGGCACTCAGAAAATGGCAAAGGAAAACGCCGTAATCAAAGACTTAAAGGCGGTAGAAAGCCTCGGTTGTGTGTCGGTAATCTGCTCTGATAAGACCGGAACGCTAACCCAGAACAAAATGACTGTTCAAAAGATTTTTATTGCCGGCGAGAGCATTCGCGAGGAAGAGCTTGACATCAAATACCCCAGCCACCGCAGGCTGATTTACGATATGGTGCTAAACAACGACTCAAGCATTGTTGACGGAAAGGGAATAGGCGACCCTACAGAGTACGCGCTGATTGAAACCTCGCGAAACATCGGAATTGACGAGGTTGTTATCCGCGATACGCTCGACCGCGAGGAGGAGGTTCCGTTTGACTCCGACCGCAAGATGATGAGCACAAAGTACACCATTCACGGAGTTCCGCATGTGCTTACCAAGGGCGCGCTTGACTCAATTCTTGACCGCTGTATCAGCATTGCGGAAAAGGATACCGTCCGCCCGATTACTGATGAAGATAAAAGAATAATTCTTGAGCAGAATAATAAATACTCAACTGAGGGCTTGCGTGTCCTCACCTTCGCGTATAAAGAGACCAAAGAGGAGCTTACCGAGGAAACCGAGTACGGCTACACCTTCCTCGGACTTGTATCTATGATAGATCCTCCGCGCGAGGAGAGCAAGCAGGCGGTTGCCGATGCAATCAGGGCAGGTATCAAGCCGATTATGATTACCGGAGACCATAAAATTACCGCATCGGCAATAGCAAAGCAAATCGGAATTATGCGTGTCGGCGATATGGCTGTAACAGGTATGGAGCTTGACGCAATGGATGATAACGAGCTTGATGAAAAGCTCGATAAAATCTCGGTCTACGCGCGTGTGTCACCCGAAAATAAAATCAGAATAGTTGAAGCGTGGCAGAAGAAGGGCAACATCGTGTCCATGACCGGCGACGGCGTAAACGACGCTCCTGCACTGAAAAAAGCCGACATCGGCGTTGCTATGGGAATCACAGGCACCGAGGTTTCAAAGGACGCCGCGTCGATGATTTTGCAGGACGATAACTTCGCCACAATCATCAAGGCTGTCGCAAACGGCAGAAATGTTTACCGCAACATCAGCAACGCGATACTGTTCCTGCTTTCGGGCAATATGGCGGCGATTATCACCGTTTTGTTCACTTCGCTTTTGGCACTTCCGGTGCCGTTTGAGCCGGTTCACCTGCTGTTTATCAACCTGCTTACCGACTCGCTTCCTGCTATCGCAATCGGTATGGAGCCGCCCGAGGACGGACTGCTCTCGCAAAAGCCGCGTGATCCCAAGCAGGGAATCCTTACAAAGAAGTTTACCTCGCTTATGTTCGGACTCGGCGCGCTGATTTCGGTATCGGTAATCATAGCGTTCTACCTCGGACTTCAGCAGAGCCCTGCAGTCGCGAGCACAATGGCGTTTGCTACCCTTACGCTCGCAAGGCTTTTCCATGGCTTCAACTGCCGTTCGGAAAGCTCGATTTTCAAAATCGGCTTCACCTCAAACACCGCCGGAATCGGAGCTTTTGTGCTCGGAGTTCTGCTCCTCGCGCTTGTTATCTTTGTGCCGGGACTTCATTCGCTCTTTGCTGTTGCGGACGTCACGGCTTCACAGGCAGGAATAGTTTTAGCCCTTGCTGCCGCGCCGACAATTCTTATTCAGATTATTAAGGTTATTGTCGAAAAAATAAAAAAATAAATCATTGACATTACCCTTTTCATTCCTTATAATTATAGTATAACATTAAGGGAGGCTTGCTCATGAATATTTGGCACGACATTAACCCGAAAAGAATTACTGCGGAAAAGTTTTACGCTGTAATCGAAATCCCAAAGGGCGGTAAAAATAAATACGAGATGGATAAAGAAACCGGTCTTTTGAAACTTGACAGAGTTCTTTTTACCTCAACTCACTATCCTGCTAACTACGGCTTTATTCCTCGCACATACGCCAAGGACGGCGACCCGATTGACGTTTTGGTGCTTTGCTCCGAGACTATTCAGCCTATGACATTGGTTGAGTGCAAGCCGATAGGCGTGCTCAAAATGATTGACGATAACAAGGACGACGAGAAGATTATCGCGGTTCCCGTAAACGATCCTAACTACAACACTTACACTGATATTAAGGATTTGCCCAAGCACCGTTTTGACGAAATCCGCCATTTCTTCCAGGTTTACAAAATGCTCGAAAAGGGCAAGGAAACCCAGATTAAGTCAATCAGCGGCGCAGAAAAAGCAAAGGAAGTTATCCAAATCGCAATCGAGAGCTATATTCTCGACTTCCAGCTGGCGTAAAAGTTTAAGTAAAAATTAAAAATGTAGGGTTCAGTCTTGACTGAACCGCGGCGTTAGCACATAAGTGTTGTTTTCGCGGTTCGGTCAAGAC
>CAMNHG010000073.1 GCA_946539105.1 uncultured Clostridia bacterium
GAAATTCCGCAAGCCTCGCAGAGCTGTAATTCGGTGTAGGACGAGCAGTCCATACCGCAGCCTTCCTCCTTAAGAATCTGCATAATATAGGGATTGGGAGTAGCCTTTACGGCAAAAAACTCCTTGTAGCCCTTGTTCCAGCTGAAAGCCTTGTAAAGCTCACGCGCGTTCTCTCTGATACCCTTCTCGTCATACAGATGAAAAGGCGTAGGAATGTCCTTGATAATATCCTTTGCCTGTTCAAGCGTAATAAACGTTTTTTTTTCCATTGTACTTCCCCCTGATTTTTAATTGATAGTTGATAATTGATAATTGATAATTTCGGTCGGGTGGATAGGTTTGCTGTCCCGAAACGTTTAGTTCCCGATTGAATTAATATTGTGCGAATTTAACTTTTTCAAATCCTCAGAATAAATTTAAATCGTGTGCGGGCAGAGCCCGCCATTAATTTTCCATTTTCCATTATCAATTATCCATTTCTTTAACGTATTCCTCTATTGCCTGCTTTATATCATCCAAACCGTCTCCGTTAACAGCTGAGAACGGAATGAGCTGTACGCCTTCAAAATCCTGAAGCTCGTCCATAACCTCGTCTACGCGCTTTTCATAGGCGGTTTTTTTGAGCTTGTCCTTTTTTGTCAGGACAATCACGAAGGGCGCGTTGCAGTTGTACAGAAAATTAATCATATCGTAATCGTCCTTGGTCGGCTTGTGGCGGATGTCCACAATCTGGACGATAAGCGCGATGTTCCGTTCTGAGGACAGATAACCCTCTACAAGCGACGCCCAACGCTGTTTTTCGGTCTTAGAGACCTTTGCGTAGCCGTAGCCGGGCAAATCGACCATACGAAAGTCGTTCAGTTTATAAAAATTTATCGTAGCCGTCTTGCCGGGCTGAGCACTGACCCTCGCGAGAGCCTTGCGCTGAACCAGCTTATTGATAAGCGAGCTCTTGCCAACATTGGAGTGCCCCGAGAACACAACCTCGGGCATATCGGACTTAGGGAGCTGACTGACAGTCCCTGCCGCATATTCAAAACTAACTTCGTTGAAATTCATTTTAAAACACCTTGTTTAGAGTTTAATGTTTAGAGTTTAGAGTTTAATTATTTATTGGAAACGTTTGTATATCTTTGAATTAGAGTTTAGAATTTAATTGTAGGGGCAGGTCTTGACCTGCCCGCGGTTTGGTCAAGACCAAACCCTACAACATTAGAAATTTTTTATTCCATATTAATTCAATCGGGAATAAAAACGTTTCGGAAAAACAAACCTTTCTCCCCGACCGAAATTAAACTCTAAACTCTTAACTCTTAACTATTTATTACTGCCTAACCCCTGCCGAACTTGCTTTCGGCTCGACAGGCAAATTAATATCGTTCCACGCCTTTTCGCTGACCTTTACCGGGTTGATTAGGGCTAGCTTTACTACCTCGGTGAAGTCCTCAACCGCGATGAAATCTACCTTTTCCTTAACCGCAGGGTCAAGCTCGGACAAATCTGGTTCGTTTTGCTTCGGGATAAGCACCAGCTTGATTCCGTGCTTGTACGCCGCCATACTCTTTTCCTTAAGTCCGCCGATGGGCAGAACCTTGCCCCTGAGCGTAATCTCGCCTGTCATTGCGATGTCGCACCTCACGGGCTTTGCGGAGAGTGCCGAGTAAATCGCCGTTGCCATTGTTATGCCGGCAGACGGTCCATCCTTGGGAACGGCACCCTCGGGAGCGTGAATGTGAATGTCTTTATTTTTATAAAAGTCGGGGTCAATCCCCAGCACATTTGCGTGGCTTCTTATGCAGGTTATCGCGATACGCGCGCTCTCCTTCATAACGTCACCGAGCGAGCCTGTCAGCTCAATTTTGCCTGTGCCGTCCATAACCGCAACCTCAATCGGCAGCAGCTCGCCGCCTACAGACGTCCACGCCAAGCCGTTGACAACGCCGATTTCGTTCTTCTTGCTGTAGGTGTCGGGCAGGTACTTTTTGTTGCCCAAAAGTTTTTCGACAGCCTTGTCGTCAATCTTAAAGACTTCCTCGCCGTCCTCGAGCTTTTTAACCGCGCACTTGCGCATTACGGAAGCGATGTAACGCTCTAAGTTACGCACTCCCGACTCTCGGGTGTAGTAGTCGATGATGGAATAAAGTGCCTTATTTGTGAATTTTAATTCTTTATTAGAAAAACCGTTGAGATCAAGCTGCTTGGGAACAAGGTGCTTTTTGGCGATATTGAACTTTTCTTCCCTTGTGTAGCTGCTTATCTCGATGACTTCCATTCTGTCCCTGAGCGGAGCAGGAATCGCACCGAGGTCGTTCGCCGTGGTGATGAACATAACGTTCGATAAATCAAACGGAATATCGATGTAGTGGTCGGTAAATTTGTAGTTTTGCTCAATGTCGAGCACCTCGAGCAGAGCTGATGTCGGGTCGCCCTTGTAATCCGATGACAGCTTGTCAACCTCATCGAGGATAATAAGCGGATTGTTTGTGCCGGCATTTTGCACCGCAGCCATAATTCTGCCGGGCATTGAGCCGATATATGTACGCCTGTGACCTCGGATTTCAGCCTCGTCCTTTACACCGCCCAGGGCAATACGCTCGCTTTTTCTGCCGATTGCGTTGGCAATGGACTTGGCGATTGAGGTCTTGCCCACTCCCGGAGGTCCCACAAGGCAGATAATCTGTCCCTTTTGCTTGTCGCTGAGCTTTTTAACCGCAAGCTGTTCAACAATTCTGTCCTTGATTTTTTCAAGCCCGAAGTGGGTTTTGTTAAGCTCCCTGCGGATTTTTGAGATAACGATTTTGTCCTTTGTCGAGGTGTTCCAGGGCAAATCGAGCACGGTGTCAAGGTAAGTGCGGATAACCGAGCCCTCCTGAGAGCCGTAGGGCATTTTCATCAGCTTACGGCACTCCTTAAGCAGTGTTGTCTGGCTCTTTTGGTCGAGCTTAAGCTCCAGGATTTTATCGGCATAATCAGCCGCCTCATCATTGGGGCTTTCGTCCTCGCCGAGCTCCTCCTCAATAACCTTCAACTGCTCGCGCAGGAAAAAGTCTCGCTGGGTTTCGTCAATCCTCATCTTTGCCTTTACGGTGATTTCTTCCTCGATTTTGAGAATATAAATCTCGTTCATCAGTTCGTCAAGCACGATTTCGAGCCTGTCGTACTGGTTAAGGGTCTCAAGAACCATCTGCTTAATTGTGTAGTCAAGCGGAATGTTTGAGGTGATGTAGTCGGCAAGCTCGCCTGTAGACTTGCAGAGCGCGACCTTAAAGATAATGTCGGGCGCGGTTTTCGGAGCAATCTCAATAAAACGCTCAAACTGCTCCCTCACCGCACGGATAAGCGCGGTATCGCGCGAGGTTGGCGGAGTAATTGCGTCGGGAAGCGGCTCTACCTCAGCCAACATACAGCCCTTGTCAAACACCGGAGCGCAGATTTTTGCACGGTATTTGCCCTCGATTACAATTCTTGTAGTGTTTTCGGGCAGCTTTTGCACCTGAATAACCTTTGCGACAACTCCGATTTTATATAAATCAATCAGCTTAGGCTCGCTTTCGGACGCGTCAATCTGAGCCGAAAGGAAGATAAGCTGGTTAGTCTCCATCGCTTTTTTGATGGCAGTAATGCTCTTTTTTCTGCCTACATCAAAGTGTATTAAAGACTTGGGAAAAACAACAAGCCCTCTGAGCGGCAAAACAGGAAGGGTCAGGGTGTTGGTATTTTCAAAATCCATTTTAAGTCCTTTCTATAACCTATTTATTTTTAATTTCAAACTTCTGTATATAAACAAGTAGGGGCGGAGCAAATGTCCGCCCTTAAAGCTGTAAATTGTCAACTGTTAATCGTTAATTGTTAATTATTAATTGTCAAGACGCCGAGCTTCTCTTTGTGCGCTTAAGCACGGATTTACCCGGAATCTTTACAGGGAACGAGGGTTTATCCTTTCTCCTGATAATCTGAGGAGCGGCATTATCCGTAACAACCTCTTTGGTGATGATGATTTTCTCAATCGTGCTGTCGGACGGAGTTTCAAACATCGGGTTTTTAAGGATACCTTCCATAATTCCCCTAAGTCCTCTTGCGCCTGTGCGCTGTTCGTGAGCCATATCGGCAATCGCCTCAAGAGCTTCATCCTCAAAGTAAAGCTCAACATTGTCAAGCTCAAACAGCTTTTTGTACTGCTGAACAATAGAGTTTTTCGGCACTGTGAGGATTTTTACAAGAGCCTCGGTGTCAAGACCGCTGAGCGCGGTAATAACCGGCAGACGTCCGATAAGCTCGGGAATAATTCCGAATTTTACGAGGTCGTGAGCCACAACATCCTTCATCCAGTAGGTTTCGTCAAGCTCCTTTTTGGACTTAACGATTGACTCAAAGCCGATTACCGAGCCGCCCTGACGCTTTTCGACAATCTTTTCGAGTCCGTCAAAGGCTCCGCCGCAAATAAACAGAATATTCTTTGTGTCTATCTGCAAAAACTCCTGCTGGGGGTGCTTCCTTCCGCCCTGAGGAGGAACGTTGGCTACCGTGCCCTCGACAATCTTAAGCAAAGCCTGCTGAACGCCTTCGCCCGAAACATCACGGGTAATCGAGGGGTTCTCGCTTTTTCTGGCGATCTTATCAATCTCGTCGATATAGATGATACCGCGCTGAGCGCGTTCAATGTCGTAATCCGCAGCCTGAATGAGCTTTAAGAGGATATTTTCAACATCCTCGCCCACATAGCCTGCCTCGGTAAGAGTGGTGGCGTCGGCAATAGCAAACGGCACATCAAGAGCCTTTGCAAGCGTCTGTGCAAGCAAGGTCTTGCCCACGCCGGTGGGTCCGAGCAAAAGCACGTTGCTCTTTGAGAACTCAACGCTGTCGTCACCTGCCAAAGCGCGCTTGTAGTGGTTATAAACCGCAACGCTCAGGGTGATTTTAGCGTCGTCCTGACCGATAACATACTCGTCAAGAATCGCCTTAATCTCCTTGGGCTTAATAAGCTCGCTTACATCCCCGGGCATATCAGGCTCGGGAATGGGATTATGCTTGGGAGAAGGGCTTAGCTCGTTCTCCCCCGACTGGTCGAGAATATTCATACAAAGGTTAACGCACCGGTCGCAGATATACGCACCGTTGCCGGCAATAAGGCGCAATACCATATCCTGGGGTTTTCCGCAGAATGAGCAGTAAATTTCCTTATTGTTGTTAGAAGTAGCCATTTGCTTTCCTCACCTTATCTTCTGTCAATTACCTTGTCAATAAGACCGTATTCCATAGCCTGCTGTGCGGTCATAAAGTTATCGCGCTCGGTGTCGTTCTTGATAATATCAAGGGGCTTGCCGGTGTTCTGTGAAAGAATCTGATTAAGCCTTGCCTTGGTGTCAAGCATATACTTTGTATGGATTTCCATATCGGTAGCCTGACCCTTATATCCGCCGAGTGGCTGATGAATCATAATGGTTGAGTTAGGAAGAGCAATCCTCTTGCCCTTCGCGCCGGATGAAAGCAGAAAAGCTCCCATACTCGCCGCCATACCCATACAAATTGTGGAAACATCGCACTTGATGTAGTTCATTGTATCGTAAATAGCGAAGCCGTCTGTAACGCTTCCGCCGGGGCTGTTGATGTACAGGCTGATGTCCTTTGTGGGGTCTTGGCTTTCGAGATACAAAAGCTGTGCCACAACTACGCTTGCGGTAGCGGAGTTAACCTCGTCGTTGAGGATAACGATTCTGTCGTTTAACAGTCTTGAAAAAATATCATAGCTGCGTTCGCCGCGGTTAGTCTGTTCAACTACATATGGTACAAGTGCCATAATATCAAAACCTTTCTAAATTATAGTTATCAATTCGCGGATAATTATTCTTATTTGATTACCGCGCTGTTCTTTACAATGTCAAGAGCCTTCTGAACCTTGATGTCCTCAGAGAGAGAATCAGCAGGAATAGCAGCCTTAACCTGTTTAAGGTCCATCTTGTAAGCCTCGGCCATCTTGGAATATTCGTCCTCGATGTCGCTGTCGCTTACCTCAACGTTTTCCTTAGCCGCGATAGACTGCAAAGCGAGTCTGAGCTTAACCTTCTTCTCAGCCTCTTGTCTGTACATCTCACGAACGGTGCTCTCTTCCATACCCATATACTGCATATAGGTCTTCATATCAATGTTCATACCCTGCTGACGGAGGCGCATCTCGAAATCTCTCATCATATCGTTAACCTGATTTTCGTACATAGCCTCGGGAATATCGCCCTGAGCAAGGTCAATCAGCTTAGTAGCAATCTGGTCGTCAATATCCTTCTGAGCCTCGTCCTTTAAGCGAGCCTCAATCTGGGTTCTGAGCTCAGCCTTATACTCGTCAACGGTCTCTTTCTCTGAAACGTCCTTAACAAAGTCGTCGTCAAGCTCGGGAAGCTCCTTCTCCTTGAGCTCGTGGAGCTTAATCTTAAACTCAGCCTCTTTGCCGGCAAGATTTTCAGCCTGATAATCCTCGGGGAAGTTAACGGTGATTGAGAACTCCTCGCCTACCTCGTGGCCTACAA
>CAMNHG010000074.1 GCA_946539105.1 uncultured Clostridia bacterium
TCGGGAACTAAACGTTTCGGAAATGCAAACCTATCTCCCCGACCGAAACTTTCAACTTTCCACTTTCAACTTTCAACTTAAAAACCGCCATATTAATTCATTCGGGAACTAAACGTTTCGGAAATGCAAACCTATCTCCCCGACCGAAACTTTCAACTTTCCACTTTCAACTTTCAACTTAAAAACCGCCATATTAATTCATTCGGGAACTAAACGTTTCGGAAATGCAAACCTATCTCCCCGACCGAAACTTTCAACTTTCCACTTTCAACTTTCAACTTAAAAACCGCCATATTAATTCATTCGGGAACTAAACGTTTCGGAAATGCAAACCTATCTCCCCGACCGAAACTTTCAACTTTCCACTTTCAACTTTCAACTCTTACTCCGGTTTCGCCGGCGGTTCGCCTTCGGGCTTTTCTCCGGGCTTGCCGTCGGGAGCACCGCCGCCCTCGCTGTTTGAGGAAGCAACGGTTGTCTCAATCGCCTGTCCTGTGGAAGCCGAGCCGGTGTACTTAACGCCGTTTACATAAAGGCTGTGGCCGTTGAGGTTAATTGCTCCTTCGGCGCAGGTCAGCGAGGTGATGTAGGAATCGCCTGTGAGCGTCCACGTTGAGCCGCTCTCTATCTCAACATAAACTCCGCCTTCCTGACCGCTCGAATTAATCGCGCCGGTGTAAGAGGAATTTCCCTTTAGATAAAGGTTGAGGTTTGACACGCTGTCAACCACCATATCGCCGTTAATAACCTGACCGTCGGCATTAAGCGTTACCTGACCGCCGTTTGAGCCTTCCTTGCCCCAGCCTGCTGCTGCGGCTCTCAGGAACACTCCGTTCGAGTCGTTGTTGGTAATCTGCGCGCCCTTGAGGTTGATCTCGGTGGCGGTGTTGGTTACGAAGAAAACATCGCCGTTTTTGTTTGTAAGCGTTCCGCCGTTCATTGTGAAGTTCGAAAGCCCCGTTGCGGCGTCGCCGGACATTGACTGATAAATCATAACCGCCTGATAGTAGTCGGAGTGACTGCCGTTCTTTTTGTTGTTGTCGGCGGTGAGGTTGGAATTGTTCAGCGTAACTGAGTTTTTGCCCTCAACCACAACGCCCTGCGAGGTGTTCGAGACAAGCTCAGCGTTATTTACGGTGACATCCGCGGTCGAGTAGATTACCGGAGAACCCACGCCGCTTGTGGTGTAGCTTCCGCCGGTCACGTTCATTGTGCCGCCGCCGCGGTCTGAGCGTATAGCCGCCGAGGAGTTGCCCGATGTGGTAATTGTGAGGTTACTTGCGTTTGTGGTTCCGCCGCCGGTGGTCATAAGTCCGCCGGAGCAGTTGCCGCTCGTCTCGATGTAGCTGTCCGAGATATTCACGGTAGTGCCCTCGCCGTAGGTGAACACCGCGTTCGCGTGGGTTCCGTTTGTCTTGACTACCATATTCGAAAGATCGAGCGTGCCGCCGTTGGTGGCGAATACCGCTGAGTTCTCGCCGTAGAAGTCAGCCTCGTCGCCGTCTGCCTCGCCTGTTTTATTAACGAGGGTATTTGTATAGCTTTCGGTCTTGCCGTCTACGGTGATCGCGTGCTCACCGTCGGCGGTGTTTTCTATTGTGTTTTTGATTTCAATATCACTCTCGCTGAGCTTTGCCGGCTTAGCGGCGGCAGTTTCGGTCTGAGCGGCGGTCTGAGAAGCGGAAGATTCCGCTGAATCAGCCGTTGCCGTGCTCGAACTGCTCTGTGACTGACCGCACCCGGTAAAGGACGCGACCATCGAAAGCACAACCAGTACCGAAATTAAAAACATACATCTTTTACTTACCCTTGCTTTCATTTTTAACGCCTCCTAAGTTTTATTGTAACCGTATTATAAAACGCGAATATTAAAAAATGCTTAAAGAGGCGAAAAAAATCAAAAAATTATTCCGGATAGTGAAATCTGTACGTCATATGCGCCGGAATCTCGGCTTTTATCCGTTTTTCCAAAAGTGCCTTTTGACCGTCGGTTTTGTTTTCGTTAATTGTTATGTTGAACTCCGCCTGCTTAAGCCGCACCTCAACAGAATAATCGGTTAAGCCGATGTTCTCCAAAAACTCAGCGAAGTCGTCGTCGTTGAGCGTGGTCATAACGGTCTTTTCAAAGTACGTAAGCGTTTTTCTGCGCTCTGAGAGCGTCTGTTCAGGGTGTTCCCTGCCTATAAAGCTCTCGCGGCGGCTCAGTCCGTAGGTTTCGGCGGTGGCAATCCGGCTTTCGCGCTCAAGCTCGCCGAGCATTTCAAAGAGGATGTCAAGCCCCACGGCGTACGCCTTGAGCTCGCACAGAACCTCCGAGGGTTCATCAAGCCGATAAAGCCCCAGCGGAAGGAGCTTTTGCTTCATAGAGGTTAAGCTGTCCATCAATCCACCTCTATTGTAATATCGCCCGGGCGGAAGAACTGCGAACCGCTCGAGGTCATAGTCTGCATACTGCCGTCAAACTCGTAGTTTTGAATACAACCTGTCGAGTACAAATACCTTCCCAGCTCCGACAGATAAAAGGTTCCGCCCAGGTCGATGGTGCCTATGTAATCGGTAAAGGCGTTGGTAATAAGCTGCACGACCTCGGCTGACTCGTAGCCCTCAACAGCCTTGACTGACACGTCCAAATCGACGTCAATATGGTTAGCCCTGAACACCGACGCCACAACGCCGAGCGGCTTGTTTTTCTGTATCAGCGCGCTCACCTCGGCGAGTGCCTCGTCGGTAACGTCCCAGTCCTTTCGCGCTACAAAAACTCCCACTGTGCCTGCTCCGCTGAACCTTTCGACCGTGCCTGCCTTGTCAATGCCGTCAACGCTTTCGGCAAGCTGCTTGTAAAACGCAGCGTTAGCCGGATTCGGGCGGTTGAGGTAGGATTTTTTTATCCTCGACCTGAGGGTTTCGTCGCTCTCCTCGTCGTCACCGCCGATAAACGTGGCGTTTGTAACGGCGTCAATACCGGCAGGCACGTTGACCGGCACCTCCGCCGTGCCCGAGGCGATGTTGCCCTTGTAGCCGGGAAGCTCTGCCTTTGCGTGAACCCTGACCGAAAAAGTCGCCTGAGGGAGCACAGCCGCCTCGGTGGTGTACACCCTTACGGGGGTTTCGCCGTTTGTGGCTGCCACGGTGCCCTCGGGGATTTCAATGGGATAATCAAGCGTTTCGTTCACGCTGAAAATCAGCTCGCCCTCCGCGTATGTCGCGGCTTTTCGGGTAATACCGCGTTCGGCGGCGAGGTTGTCAAGGCTTTCAGAGCTTGCCGTGTCGGCAAACATCTGGCGTTTAAGCCACTCAAAGCTGCATCCGGCGTTGTAAATCTCGCCGGCGAGCACCCTCAGGCGGATTGCGATATCGCTTGACGGGTCAATCTCACAGCCGCTTTCGGCGGTGTATTTTTCACTCATTCTGTTGTAAATTTCCTCATACGTCTCCAATCAAACGCACCTCCTGTATTCTGCTTTCGGAGTTAACCGTAATTTTAAGCGTGACGGTCTGCCCGATGCTCTGCACCTCGGCGGAGGTATTGCTGAACCGGGCGAACGCCTCGTTGATTCCCAGCGCGACCCTGCGGTTTGCGTATTCGTCGGCACAGTCATAGCTGTAGTCGCAGCCGAGCGTTCTGTCATAAACAAAGCTGCCTCTGCCGACCGACGCGCTGATAACCGCGCGCTGAAAGCAGGCGTCGGCTTCGTCAAGATAAATCATACGCCCCGCGCTGTCGAGGGCGACGTCGTTATTTTCAATTTTAACGTCGGTCATATCAAACCTCCCTGCCGTTAATCAGCACTCTGCCGTCGTTTTTGAGCACAATGCTCGCACCTCCGGCGGAGCACAGCTTAAGCTCGCCCTCCTGCAGGCCTTCGGTGTCAGCCAAAACCCCGAGCGAAACCTCGCCGTCGTCAAGCGGAAGCACAACCGCGCACTCGTTTTTGGGCGGAACACTGGCGATTCCGTAGGGCAGGCAGGCGCGCAGGCTTCTGTGCTCGCCCGAGGCGGCAACCGAGGTGCCGTTTTCGTACACGTTGCCCTTGGCGGACTTAGGTGCCTCGAGCGAGTTTTTTGTCATATAGCTTAGCAGCCACATAGTTAAGTCTCCTCCCTGTCGTTTAAAACAACCGTTGTAAGCTCGCCCCTGTCGCTGAGCGAATAGGTGATTTTCCGAACGGTAAGCCCGTCGATTCTGCCGAAATCCCTGTCGTCAAGCACCGCGTCCGCACCGAGGATATCGGTTACGCAGCCGCGGATAGTCAGGGTGATTTTGTGCCCCTCAAGGTTGCTGCGGCGGATGATATTGTCGGCGGTGGTAAGGCTGTTGTTCTCGGCAGCGGTGTTAACATACCTCGCGCGCTTAATATGGCCGCACCCGGGATTTGAGTTAATCATCTTTGAAAGGTAGCCTGAGGTGCTCTTTACCTTTAAGCGCACCTCGGAAATCAGCTTGTAACGGCTGTTATTTTCTTTTATAGAATAATATTTAATGCCGTCAGAGCCGAACCTGACGGTCTTGCTGTTTTTATACCCCCTAAGGTACACCCTGCCCGCGCCCGAAACCGTCAGCTTCGCGCCGTAACGCGTTCTGCAAAAAAGCTCGAGAGCCTGCCAGCAGGTCATACCCTTGTCAATCCTCATATAGCCGATTATCGGCGTTTCGTCAAGCTGTACGTCGTCAAGCCCGAACGGCTGCAAATATTTGCGGTACATCAGCACGGCGGTGGGGTTGCGGTAGCTCAGCGGCTCGGCTTCGTTGTCGAGCAGAACCGCCGCCGCGCTGCGCGCGCTCAGCGTAAGAGCCGTACCGCTGCCGCCGCGGATTCGCGAAAGCTCGTCGAGCTGTCCCTCAAAAATCAGCGTTTCGCCGTCGTAAGCCGACAGCCTGTCGCCCTGATTAAAAATCTCATCATCATAGGCGCAGTTAAGGCTGAGGCTGTCGGCAGGCACGTCAAGCTCGCTCTTCCACACGGCTGAAAAAGCCTTAAAGCCCTTCCTCAGCTCTCCGTTTTTCAGCTTGATTTCATACCTCAGCACAGGCGAATCACCTCGCCCTCCGGCACGGTATCGGGACGCTTGATCTGCGGATTAAGACGCATAAGCTCGTCTATAACAATGTTATATTTGTAGGATATATCCCACATACTCTCGCCGTTTTGAGCGGTGTGAGCGGTCTTTTTGCCGCTCTCCTTTTCCTCCATAACCTCCCTGAATACAAAGCCGTAGCCAAGCACGTTCTCCCTGGGTGTTCCGAGGATTTTAACGCTCTCGAACACGGCGAAAAGCGGCTCGATATTCTCAATCGCCAGCACACCGGCACCGCCGCGTCTGAACAGCTCCAACAGCCGTTCAAACTGCTTAAGGCAATCCTCGCCGTAAAGCTCGCCGGTGCCCTTTATGACCATATTTTTACGCCCTGTCTGCTGAATTTGCGAGACATCGTACGGCACAAGGCGTTCGGCTACGGACTTGCCGCACTCAAAGGTAATCTCCCCCGGGTTGTGGTGCCACTCGTAACCCATAAATCTCATCGGTATCAGCTTCATCTCTGTCTCGCCTCGTCTTCCTCGCTGAGGCGGCGGCTGTAGCGCAGGCTTTCAAGCTCAAGCTGTTCGCTGAGTGCCTCGGCGTCCTGAACTCCGCCGCCTGTCAAAATATTATAGTCCTCATTCATCTTCAACAATCCTCTCCCCCGCGCTTATAACCGCGCTGTATTCCGTCAGCCTGCCGGGCAGCATACGCGCGCTGACGCTGTCGACCGCGCAGTCCCGGTAGGTGATTTTCCGTCCGCCGTACTCAAAGGAAATGGTGCTCAGCCGCTCGCCGCCGGGCAAATCGCTCAAATCGTACCGCGACTTTATTTTAAGCGTGTATTCGGGCGAATACTCCGAGTAAACGGGCTTAGCGGTCAAAAACTCCCGGATTTTAATCAGGTTGTTTTTAACGCCGCACTCCGCCGAGAGTATGCCACCGGCAGCCCTGCCGTTGATTTTCACGCATACTCCCTTGCCGTAAACAAAACCGGTCTTACTCATCCCCGTCCTCCTTCAAAGCAGGCAGCTCCAGCTCAAAGCCGATTCTGCGGAAAACGGCGTTCAGGTTTTGGTCAAACTCAATCTGCCCCGCCTTAAAATCCGTCAGCGCGCGGTTCAAATCGGCGTCACCGAGCTTGTCAAGCAAAACCGCGGACAGCTCCGACAGACCGCTGCCGTTTTCGTTTTTAGGCGCGTAAAGCCTGATTTCCGCGTCCGCGGAGTAAAGGCAGCCCTTTTCATCCGCCGAAAAATCTCCGCCGAGGTACTCCTCCTTAAGCCGCACGCTCTTTAAGATCACCGCCGCGATAAAGCCGCTTACCGGTGTTTCGATTTTTTGATTGCCGTATCCCCTGACAAAGCGGATATTTTCGAGCTCCGCGCACTGCTTAAGGCTGTTAATAATCATATCCAAATGTCGATT
>CAMNHG010000075.1 GCA_946539105.1 uncultured Clostridia bacterium
CCTCGCTGATGTATTTCTGTTCATTCTCTGCCGCCGAGGCGACAATTTGTGTAGGTGCGAGCACCAGCATTGTCATACAGAGCACTGCCGATGTGATCGCTGTAAGAAGTTTTTTCATAAAAATACCTCCGTAATATTTATTTACAGTATGATTATATCACACCTTGGGGGACAAAAGGGGGACAAATTGATATGTTTTTAAAAATTTTGAAATTTTTTTGTTGTTTTGTCTAATTTATTATTGTATAATATGTATTATGGTTGTTTAATTACAACATAAAATACCGCAAAAAAGGTCGTGCATTATTATGGAAAAAACAAAAATCACCAAGAGCCTCGCATTTAAAACAATGCTGAGGCTTATCGTCGTTGTCATTGTTGTATCGCTGATAGCCGCGGCGGTTATAGGCGTTATCAGCTATGCCAATTTAGTAAACGAGGTGCGAAACTATACCTATGAGGCGGCGCTTAAGGGTACGGCGGTTACGTCGTCCGACAAAGAGGCTGACGATAACGGTATTGAAAAATATTTAAGCACCGGAAAGCCCGACGAAGGCTATGAAAATGTTTTTCTTAACCTGCTGCTGATTAATGACGACTACGGCTTGCAGAGCTGTGATGTTTTTGTTCCGTATGAGGATCATATCACCTATATAGCGTCAACCGAGGACAAGACCTTAGGCGAATCTCTTAATAAAAATGCCGAATATTTCGGAAACGAAAAGGAATATGTTACAAGAGCATTGAAGGCTGAAACTGATACCGAACTGAATCCCGAGAAGTCAAAGAGAGAGAACATCTACACCGAAAACGAAAAGAATGGCGTTAAGACCGTGACCTACTACACTCCGGTGCTTGACAGCAAAGGAAACGCCGTTGCCGTCTTTGCGGCGAGCTATTCCACCGACAAGGTGCTCGGTACTATTTTCGGATATATCGGGGGACTTATCGGAGTAGCACTCGGCGTTATGCTGCTGTCTGTGATTATCTTCTACTTCTCAATCCGCAGGCATATTATCAAGCCTGTTGTTAAGCTGACAAAGGCTGTGCGCACGGTTAACGAGAGCGTTAAGAACAAAGAGGTTGTTAACACCGGCATCCGCACCGGCGACGAGATTGAGGAGCTTGCGGTTTCTTTTGAGGATATGAACAGGGATTTAATCGGCTATATTGATGAAAACACAAGAATTACCGCCGAAAAGCAGAGGCTTGATACCGAGCTGCGCCTTGCAACCAATATTCAGGCAGGTATGCTGCCCGACAAGTTCCCTGCCTTTCCCGAAAGAAATGATTTTGATATTTACGCCTCTATGACGCCCGCGAAGGAGGTCGGCGGAGACTTCTACGACTTCTTTATGATTGACGAAAACAGACTTGGTATCGTGATGGCTGACGTTTCGGGCAAGGGCGTCCCTGCCGCACTGTTTATGATGCATTCCAAAATTTTGCTGAAAAGCTACACTATGATGAAGCAGACTCCCAAAGCCGCGCTTGAGGAGGTTAACCGTCAGATTTGCGAGAACAACCCCGAGGAAATGTTCGTTACGGTTTGGCTGGGCGTGCTCGATTTGAGAACAGGAATGTTTACCGCCGCCAACGCGGGTCACGAAAAGCCTGCCGTTAAGCAGGCGGACGGCCACTTTGAGCTGTTGAAGGATAAGCACGGAATTATGGTAGGCTATATGGACGGCATTCGCTTTAAGGAGTATGAGTTACAGCTTACCAAGGGTGCGAAGCTGTTCCTTTATACCGACGGCGTTGCCGAGGCTACAGACTCCAACGAAAAGCTGTTCGGTACTGACAGAATGATTGAGGCACTGCGCACCGCCGAGGACAAATCTCCCAAGGAGATTCTCGCGGCTGTGGACGCGGCTGTCGATAAATTTGTCGGCGAGGCTCCGCAGTTTGATGACTTGACTATGCTGTGCATTGAGTACAAGGGTGACCCCGAGGAATAAAATAATTAAACAACAAGGCTGCCGCAGGTCGTTACACCGCGGCAGCCTTGTTTACGCCTTAATAATTTTCAAGATGATATACATAAACCTCCGCCCAGCTGTACTGTTTGATAAATTCTCCTCTGTACAGCTTTTTTGTGCCGGGCTTTCTGTCCAGATAGTCGTAGTAATCGCAGTTGATTAGATTTGTGTTGACGGAATACGCGTTGCGTCTGTGCACAAGCACTTCCTCGGCGTTATATTTGGAGAGGTCCTTTTTAAGAGTCTGAACGGCTTTTTTAAGATGCTCAAAGCTCTTGTTCTCGTTGATATCCTCAAAAAGATTTGCGCAAATCTCCCCTCTTGTTGCCGATGTTCCCCTCAGGCATACAAGGTACGCGAACAGCTCCTTAGCCTTTTGACGGGAAAATTTTATCGCCTTATCATTTGCCATTACTTCAAAATTGCCAAAGCACTGTACAAACAGCTTTTTTGTATCGCTTTGCGTATCGCCGACGGGCTTGCGGAGATTAGCGAGAGCTTCTCTGAGCTCGTTATCGTCAACCGGCTTGAGCAGGTATGCGCTGACATACAGCCGCAACGCATCAAGGGCATATTCCCTGTACGCCGTGACCATTATGATATTGATGTCGGAATCATAGCTTTTTATCGCCTGCGCAAGCTCCAGTCCGGTTTTGCCGGGCATATTAATATCAAGAAACGCGACGTTTATTTTGTTGCTTTTTATCTGCTCAACAGCGCTGTCGTAGTCCTGAGCAAAAAAGAAAACTTTATCATCAAACGGTGCTACTCTTTCTACCGCGAATTTCAAATCGTAGCGCATACTCATTTCGTCGTCTGCAATTAGTATGTTCATATTTATCAACTCCGCAATTTATTCGGGAATTATAATGACTGCCTTTGTGCCTTTTCCGGGCTCGCTTTCAATTTTAAGCTCGCCCCCACACATAATCTCCAACCTGTTTTGTGTGTTTGTGATGCCGACAGAGCCTTTGTCCTTCTTTTTAAGCTTGTTAGTATCAAATCCCAAGCCGTTATCCTCGACGATTACCAAACGGTTTTTGCCGTCTTTTTTTGTGGATATCCTGATTATGCCGTTTTTCATTTGACCGCTTTTAAAGCCGTGCTGAACGGCGTTTTCTACTAAGGTCTGAACGGAAAACGGCGGAACGTCAAAATCGGTTTCCTGAATGTCGTACTCGCAATTTATTCCGTCGCCGAAGCGCTTTGACTGAATTTGCAAATAGTTTTTTACGATATCAAGCTCCGCCTCAACCGAAATACAGTCCTCCTCGGTCAGATAATCGGTTATGCTTCTGAGGTATCCCGAGAACTCGGACACCGTTTCAGCCGCTTTTTGGGGCTCTGTAAGGCACTGATATCTTATGAGCGTAAGCGTGTTAAAAATAAAGTGAGGTTTCATCTGCTGATTGACAAGCTTTAGCTTTTCCCGGCTGAGTATCTTTTCCTTTTCTACGAGGAATTGAACGTAGCTTGCCTCATAGGACACAAACAATATGATAACCGAAATTACAATCGCGATAGTTACAAAGGGAGTCTCGGGCTTAAACAGCTTGATTACGATACCGATAAGCGGCAGCGTCAAAAACGAAACAACCGCGGCCCTTTCAATCGCGAGCATATATTTGCTGTACGCAAGAGCTACCGTCAAAGTTGTTAAAATACCCGTGAAGCCGATAAAGCTCAATACCCAGAAGAAGAACGGCATTTGAATATATCTTCCCATGCTGTCTATGTAGTAGATAAACGGATAAAAATGATTGATAATCAGCACAACCGCTCCTACGGCAAATATTCCCCATTCTATAAGCTCCCAATAAAGCCTGAAACCGCCGGAGCGTTTGTAGATTATTTGAGAAACATACTGCGCCGAGAGCGGAATAATCAGAAAACTGAAAAAATGCACGGCGAGTGTTGACAATCTTACAATTAAAGCCGCGTTTTCTACCGGAGCTCCGCGAAAATAAATAGAAACCGCGTCACATATCATCAAAGCCGCCGAGCAGAGCATGGTGAGCATAAGCTTTCGCGAGCCGGATTTGTCAAAGTGCCTTGTAAGCAATATTGTCAAAGCGGCTATAAGGCTGAAAAATGCACCCCATATTTCGATTGAAAAAAATATATTTTGGATATTATTCATTGCACATTACCCTTTCCGCTTAGCGTGCGCGTTAATGCCGGCGTATGAAAAATCTATATAAATTATGTTGAATTGCAATACGGCAATATATAATAAAATTATACTACATTTTTTATTAATAAACTATGGGGTGTTCCATTTTGGAACAGCAAATTTTTCGAATTTCGTAACGTTTTTGCCTCCCTTCGGTCGGCACAGTCGCCTTCAAGTCCAGTCGCTCGTTTCAATGTAAAAAAGAATTAAGGAGTACCGAATGGTACTCCTTAATTCTTTGGTGCGAGTGACCGCGACATATGGCTTAAAGCCTGAACTTTTCGCGGTTTGACTGCACTTTTGACTGCAGTTTTTGCCAATCCTGCATTTTTTCACGCGATTTGCAGGTTATTGGCTTTCATGTATTCATCAGCGACGGCGAGGTGTTCGTTGCGAAATTTCTCGAAAACGGAGCAGTAGGTGTTCAGCGTAATATTGATATCTGTGTGTCCCAAAATCTTCTGCAACACCTTTGCAGGCATTCCCGATTCGATACATCTCGTTGCATAGGTGTGTCTGAGGGAGTGCAAATCCACTCTGCCGTACACAGTGTTGTCAACGATCCCATACGCTTTCAAAGCTGCCGAGTAAGAATAGTTTACCTGATTGGTGGTGATAAGATTGTGATTACTCGACATAAAAAGCAAGCCGCTTTTCTTTCTGCCAATAATGGTTCTCAGAAAATCTGCCACATCGTCATTGACAAATAGTGTTCTCGTTCCAGCCGAGGTCTTAGTTTCGTTAAACACGTTTTTTCCGTATTTGCCGCGTGCAACCGTTTTGTTCACGCTGATGGTTCTGTCGTCGAGGTTGATGTCCTCCACCATCAGAGCGCAGCACTCACCGACTCTCATTCCCGTAAACATCGACAACAGCATAATATCGCTGTAGCGAATATCCTCGTTTTTGAGCACTTCAAGAAGCTTTTTCTGCTCGTCAACCGTCAGTGCCCGAACGGGGATTGTCTTTTTGTTGGACTTCGGACATTTAATTTCCTTAATCGGGTTATCCTCAATGATTTTTCGGTGTGTTGCCTTGCTGAGCACCGCGCCAAGAAGCTGATACATCTTGTTGATACAGGACTGTGAGTAATCCAACTGCGTTTTGAAAAACGCAATAATGTCATCCTCGGTCAGCTCGTCAAGCGGTTTGTTGGAAATTGCGGAGAGCATTTTCAGCGTTTCCATTTTTCGGTCATAGCTAGACTGTCTGATCTCATTCAGCGCAAGCTGCTCGTCCATCATCTTCTCAGCATACTGAAAGATGGTAGGAACAGGCGGCTTCTTGCCGTGAAGATTGCCTGCAAGTGCTTGGATTTGCAGCTCCTTGAGCTTGTTGCGCGTTTCGCGCTCGGTCTTGCCGTAAACGGTCTTACGGACGCGCTCGCCGTCAATCACCAGATTGATTTGCCCGGAATACCGCTTGCGGCTATCCACATAATAAATACTACCGTCGCCATACGGTAATTTTATCTTCTTTGATTTGGTGCCTTTGGTTTTCAAAATGAACCGTCCTTTCTTAACCTAAAGACACTGAATCGTTTTTGACTACCTATATGATAGCGCAAAAACAACTCAACGTCAATATGCTTTTTTACTTTAAAGTATTAAATTCTTCGTTTTTTACTCCACTCTATGAACGCCTGCTCGCTGACCTTGAAATTCTTACCCACTCTGACAAGCGGAAAATCTGCTCTCATCATAATATTTCTCGCAGTCGGCAGACTACAGCCGAGTGCCTTGGCAACCTCTTTTGTGCTTAAAAACTTGATTTGTTCTTCCATATTTTACCTCCGTTAATTGCCGTACAAGCCGTCGGCTTCCAGCGTATCTATCGAATTATAGATTGATGTCAGCATATAGGCTCTCATATTTCTTATTTCGGTTGTATTCCTTTCAAGTGAACTGATCACATATTCAATGTGCTCTGCGCTCAGCATTAACAAGCGTTGGCGAACGGTTGCTATAGAAATATCCCGCTTGCCAATCCGTACATAGCTCTCGTTTGAGCAATATGTATCGGTAATCAGATTTACGATTTCGTCAAGTACACCGCCGTAATCCCGTTGTAATAATACCTCATATTCGATTTGATCTCGAATCTCCTCTTTCACCACACTGTATGAGATAGATTGATTGATATGACTATCTTCAGTATAAATATATTCAGTATTGATTGGTGGTGATTTTCCGCATTCCAGGATGTTGGGTTTCATTACTCCTGAATGTTGATTATCATTGTTCTTGAATAGTGAATTTGGAGATTCTTCAAA
>CAMNHG010000076.1 GCA_946539105.1 uncultured Clostridia bacterium
ACAGGCTGTTCCTCGTGCAAGCACAGCGGATGGCTCGAGCTTTGCCCCTGCGGTATGATTCACCCCAACGTTCTGCGCGAGGGCGGAGTTGACCCCGAAAAGTACACGGGCTTTGCATTCGGTCTCGGACTTACAAGACTTGCCATGATGAAGTACAAGGTTAAGGATATTCGCGACTTAAACAGCGGCAGCTTAAAATCGCTCGCTCAGTTTACAGACGACGACAACTGATAGGGAGGTACGGTTATGTTTTTATCAATGAACTGGATTTCGGACTTTGTTGACTTTACAGGTCTTGACAAGCTGGAATTAATCCATAAATTTTCGCTTTCTACCGCCGAGGTAGAGAACGAGATTCTCTTCAAGGGTTCGGATTTGAGCGGCGTAGTTGTCGCTGAGATTAAATCCGTTGAAAATCACCCCGATTCAAAAAAGCTCCACCTGCTCAAGGTTGACACAGGCGAGGCTGAGCTTACCGACGTTGTATGCGGCGCGCCTAACGTAAGAGTAGGTATGAAAACCGCGTTTGCAAAGGTCGGCGCGAAAATCGGCGAGATAGAGATTGCACCGCGTCCGCTCGCCGGTCATATGTCATACGGAATGTGCTGCAGCGAGGCTGAGCTCGGTATCAGCGACGACAACTCGGGAATTATGGACATCACCGACGACGTACCCAACGGCGCGGATTTAAAGGATATTTACGAGATTGATGATATCGTGTTTGAGGTAGACAACAAGTCGCTTACAAACCGCCCTGACCTCTGGGGTCACTACGGTATCGCGCGCGAGTTTGCCGCCCTTGCCGGCAGAGAGCTCAAACCCCTTGATGTTGAGGACTTAAAGGCTTACGACGGTCTTAAAAAGGTTGATTTGAAGATTGAGGATCCCCTTTGCTACCGCTATAGCTGTTTGCAGGTTGAGAACATCACCAAGAGCGTAAGCCCTGTAAATATGAGAATCCGCCTGTTCTACTGCGGAATGAGGGGCATTAACCTGCTCGCCGACCTCACCAACTACCTTATGCTCGAGATGGGACAGCCTATGCACGCTTTCGATTCGCGCAAGGTTGAAAAAATCAGAATCAAGCGTTTTGACAAGCCATTTACCTTCAAAACCCTCGACGAGGTCGAGAGAAATATCGACGAAAACACCCTGATGATTTGCAACGGCGACCAGCCTGTTGCCATCGCGGGTATTATGGGCGGACTTGACTCCGAGATTGTCGAGGATACCACAACCCTCACGCTTGAATCCGCCACCTTTGACGCGGCTTCAATCCGCAAATCAACGGTTCGTCTGGCTCACCGCACCGACGCTTCAATGCGTTACGAAAAGAGCCTCGATCCTGAGCTCACCGTTCCTGCAATCGCGAGATTTTTGTATCTCCTTAAGCAGTACGACGGCGGAGTGCAGGTGGTATCAGCCCTCACCGACGAGTACGCTTACAAGTACGACACGGTTGAGCTGAGCTTTGACAAAGCGTTTGTTGACCGCTACACGGGCATTGAGATTGACAACGACACCATCCTCAAAACCCTTACAAGCCTCGGCTTTAAGGCAGAGCTCGACGGCGACAACTTCGACGTTGTAGTTCCCTCTTGGAGAGCTACAAAGGACGTTACCATTAAGGCGGACATCATCGAGGAAATCACCAGAATTTACGGTTACGATAACTTTGACGTTAACACCACGCGTTCTCCGCTCTATCCTGTCAGAATGGATGTTGTCAAGGAGGACGAGGACAAAATTAAGGATATTCTCGTCAAGCGATACAGCCTGCACGAGCTTCATTCCTATGTTTGGGCTTATTATGACGAGCTTAAGGAGCTTGGAATTGAGGTTGAGCCGAACATCAAGCTCGCAAACGCCACCAACCCGAACATTGAAACCATCAGAAAATCAATGATTCCCACACAGCTTTGCCAGCTCAACGTCAACAAGGGTTACGCGCCTGAGTTCGGTATCTTTGAAATCGGCAGAGTTGTCGAGGGTATGGACGAGAACAACCTCTGTATCGAGAAGAAAAAGCTCGCTGTCTCGCTGTTCAGCAAGGTTAAGGACGTTCGCGATTTGTACTTTGAGCTCCGCGACATCCTCGCGGTTATCACTGACGATCTCAAGCACAAGCAGCTTGAATTCAAAACCGCCGAGGCAACTCACGGCTATGAACACCCTGTTAACCTCAACTCGATTATACTCGACGGCGAGGTAATCGGTAAAATCGGCATTGTTCACCCGGTTGTCGGCAAGAATATTGACAAAAAAGCCGCTATTGTATTCGCTGAGGTTGATATGCAGGCGTTTGCCGACAAGAAAAACGCGTCAATCATCTACGACGAGCCGTCAAAGTTCCCGCCAATGGACTATGATTTGTCGGTTGTCGTTCCCTCGGGAGTGCTGTTCAGCGACCTTTCACAGTGCTGGAAGAACGAGGGTACGGAAATTCTTAAGAATGTAAAGATTGTGGACACCTACGACACAGAGCTGTTCCACAGCATTACAATCAGGTTCGAATTTTCATCCTCTGAGCGCACGCTTTCATCCGCCGAGGTTCAGGCTGTAATGGACAAGGTAATCGAGAACCTTAAGGGTATCAACGTTAATTTGAGATAAAGGCTTGAATTTTAAACGGTTTTGGTTTATAATAAAATAGAATATCGGGAGGTGTTTTAAGTATGTTAGACAAAACTATGATTTTCTCGCTCGGCGAGGAAAAGGATGATCAGATTAAAGCAGGACTTACTATTGTTTATGACGCGCTTAGGCAAAAGGGTTATAACCCTATCAATCAGATTGTAGGCTACATTCTCAGCGAGGATCCCACCTACATCACAACCTACAACAACGCGCGCAACATCATCAGCAAAATAGACCGCGACGACTTACTTGAAGCACTGGTAAAATCCTATTTGAATGTATAAGTTCACAATAATTTGAAAGGATGATGCCTTGTGGCAGACGCCAAAAAGGATAAGGAGTTTTCTACCTACAAGGGCAGACCTCTTGTGCGCTGCGGAGACGAGATTTACTACGGCAATATGGAAGAACCGTATGTAATCAGAATGCAGATTAAGTCCAAAAAGGAGCAGAACGGTATCGAAATCGCCGACAAGGTCGCGATTCAGCTTATGGCTACCGATCCGTACCTTTCTCCGCGCAAGCAGCTTGTTAAGTCAAGCGAGAAAAAGGGACTGTTTTTGGCAATGGATATTGCCGACATCTGGCTTAACCGCGCCTTAGCAGGCAAAATGTGACGGGGTAGCCCCCGCGGGCAAAGCCGCCTTTGGAAGCGTTTGATTTATTCTTACGTTTCTGCAACGGCGGGTCAGAAGTTCGATTTGACTTCAACTTAATTACCAACGTTTCTGCAACGGTGGTCCGGAAGTTTGATTTAATTTCAACTTAATAACCAAAAGAAAAACGGAGCTATTTCAGCTCCGTTTTTTGTCGGGCAGGGTAGCCTCCGAGGGCAAAGCCGCCTTTGGAAACGTTTGATTTATTTCTTGCGTTTCTGCAACGGCGGTTCGGAAGTTTGATTTAATTTCAACTTAATAACCAAAAGAAAAACGGAGCTGTCAAAGGCTCCGTTTTTTACTATAATTTTAAAAAGACTGCTCCGGATGAAATGTCACGTTGCTTATTCGGATGTTAAATTCAGCGCGAATTTTTTGGGGGAGGGGACATAGTTTCTATCAGCGTCAACAACTCCGCTCAGAAAATAATCCCTTTGCAGATTATAAACGCTCCGGTAATTATCCTCAAGCGAGAAATCAAAGCGCACGTCTGTGGGCTTGAAGTAACACAAATACACGGTCTTTCCGTCAATAATCTCCGAGCCGGCAGGGTAGATGATATCTGCATTGGTTATCTCCCTGTCGGAAGTGTTGACTTCAAACAGCATTCCAAATCCCGGATAGTCGTTTGCGTTACCAAAGTCGCTGTTGGTTTTTTCATAAAATCTGAGGATATAAGTGCCATTATCCGTTTTTATACTTCTGGCGTAGACCTTTCCGACCCACTCGGGCATTGTGAATGTGATACCGAGATAAGAATCGTAGTATTTTTCGCTTTCAACAAGTACCTTTTCTCCGTTTGATTCTGTGCTGTGTTCGGAGTTTTGCTCTTCTGTCTTTGGACCTTCCTTAGTCGGTGCTTCGGTGGTCGCTTCAACAGTAGTCGGCTGCGCTGTAGTGGGAGCCTCGGTTGTGAACGGTACAGATGACGAAGATGAATCAGCGGAAGATGATGACTGACCGCCGATGTGGTTGTTACAACCGGACAATGAAGCCGCCGCAATCAACACGGCGAGAGCGGCAAAAGCTGTTGCTTTAAGATTTTTCATAATCAAAACCTCCAAAAAAATTAGGGCAAACCGCGTGGATTTGCCCCTTATTTACATTGTTCCCGAAATCGGCTTAGTCGATTTCTACCATTACCTTTTCCTCGGTACGGATTGACGCGCTGCGTGCGATTGTACGGATAGCCTTGGCAATTCTGCCCTGCTTGCCGATAATTCTGCCCATATCGTCCTCTGCAACGTGGATGTGATATACGGTAATGCCTTCCTCGTTGGGCTCGTCTCTGTCAACCTTAACAGCGTCGGGCTCGTCAACAAGTCCCTTTGCGATAATAGCAAGTAATTCCTGCATTTTAATATCCTTTCTTACAGTTATTGAGTTTTATCAGTCAATAACGCCGTTCTTCTTAAGAAGAGCCTTAACTGTGTCAGTGGGCTGCGCGCCGTTGGCAATCCACTTTTTAACAGCCTCTGCGTCAACCTTGAACTCCGAGGGGTTCTTAAGGATGTCGTAAGTACCGATTTCCTCAATAAAACGTCCGTTTCTGGGGTATCTTGAATCTGCAACTACTACTCTGTAGTAAGGAGCCTTTTTTGATCCCATTCTTCTAAGTCTGATTTTTACTGCCATAATTTACACCTCTATAAAAATTAATGTTTATATCTTCACCAATTCGTAGATTGGGTGAATACTGTGTTTAGAACGGAGGCATTCCGCCTTGTCCGCCCATACCTCCCATACCGTCCATCGGCAGTCCGCCGAGTCCGGGCAGGAGCTTCTTTCTGCGGCGTTTCTTTGAGCCGCCCTTGCCGTTCATCTGCTTAATCATCTTCTGCATTTGGTCAAGCTGCTTAAGCAGTCGGTTAACCTCCTCAACGGTTCTGCCCGAGCCTGCCGCGATTCTGCGCTTGCGCGAAGGGTTAATCAGCGAGGGGTTGCTTCTTTCTTCGGGAGTCATCGACAAAATAATCGCCTGAAGCCAGTCAATCTGTCTGTCGTTGATGTCGGCGTCGTCAAGCTGATTGCCGATTCCCGGGATTTTTGACAGGATACCCTTAAGCGGTCCCATCTTTTTTATCTGAGCAAACTGGTCATAAAGGTCGTTGAAATCGAAGCGGTTACTCATCAGCTTCTTAGCCATTTCCTCCGCCTTTTTTTCGTCCAGCTTGTTTTGAGCGTCCTCAATCAGGGTGAGCACATCGCCCATTCCCAAAATTCTGCTCGCCATACGGTCGGGGTGGAACACCTCGAGATCCTCGAGCTTTTCGCCGGTACCTGCAAACTTAATCGGCTTTCCGGTAACCTCCTTAACCGACAGTGCCGCACCGCCTCTGGTGTCGCCGTCGAGCTTGGTGAGGATTACGCCGGTAATCTCAAGCAAATCGTTAAAGCTCTTTGCCACGTTAACCGCGTCCTGACCGGTCATCGAGTCGATAACAAGCAGGATTTCGTCGGGATTAACCTCCGCCTTAATCTCCTTAAGCTCGTTCATCAGCATTTCATCAATGTGCAGACGTCCGGCGGTATCGAGAATTACAACGTCGTTGCCGTAGTCCTTTGCGTGCTTAACGGCTTCTCTCGCGATTTTTACAGGGTTGTCGGTTCCCATCTCAAAAACGGGAACTCCTGCCTTTTCGCCGACAACCTTCAACTGATCGATAGCCGCAGGTCTGTAAATATCGCAGGCAACGAGCATCGGACGGTGGTTCTGCTCTCTGAGCATCTTGCCGAGCTTTGCCGTGTGGGTAGTTTTACCCGAGCCCTGCAAACCGCACATCATAATGACTGTCGGCGGCTTTGAGTTGAAGTTGAGCCTTTCGTTTTCGCCGCCCATAAGAGCGGTGAGCTCCTCATTTACTATTTTGATTACCATTTGCGCAGGCGTCAGGCTCTCCATAACGTCCTGTCCGACCGCGCGCTCGGTTACTTTGTTGGTAAAATCCTTGGCAACCTTGTAGTTAACGTCGGCTTCAAGCAGCGCGAGCCTTACCTCGCGCATGGCCTGCTTAACGTCGTTTTCGTTCAGCTTGCCCTTGCCCTTTAACTTTTTGAACGCGTTGCTGAGTTTATCCGCAAGTCCTTCAAATGCCATAAGAACTCCTTATTCCTTTAATCC
>CAMNHG010000077.1 GCA_946539105.1 uncultured Clostridia bacterium
TGAAATTTGCTTGCTATGCGCGTGAAATCGGTGAGCAAGGGACGCCACATATACATATCTATATTGTATTCCCTTCGGCGAGACGATTTTCTACTTTGTTGAAATTGTTTCCCGGTGCTCACATAGAAACCACTTATGGTTCGGTGCAGGATAATATAGATTACATCAAAAAAGAAGGCAAATTTGCAAACACTAATAAAGCCGAGACAAAAGTTGAGGGCTCTTATAGAGAAGTCGGCGAAATTCCAACAAGTGAATCTTTCAATTCATCTGACATGGAAGAAGTTGTTAAACTTCTCGAAGAAGGATATTCTGTCATCGAAATTATAAAGACATATCCTAAATACGCCTTCAAAATCAATTCTATCGAAGCTGTGAAGCAAGCGTTTCTCGCTCAAAAATATCGCGAGATTATGCGAGCTGTTGAGGTTACATACAAATTTGGCACTACAGGAACAGGTAAGACCAGAAGCATTTATAACGACTACGCGCCCGAAGATGTTTGCAGAATAACCTCATACCAAAAAAATGGAGTTAGATTTGATTCCTACAAATGTGAGGATGTTCTTGTTTTTGAAGAATATGCAAGTCAGATTCCGATCGAGGATTTTCTTGTATATCTCGATATATATCCTTTGATGCTACCTGCACGATACTCAGACAAGACTGCTTGTTACACAAAGGTGATCATTACTTCAAATCTGCCTTTACAAGCACAATATATACTTGAACAAAGCACTAAGCCCGAGACATACGCTGCGTTTCTAAGACGAATTAACTATGTCGAAGAATACGCTGCAGACGGCACAGTAATTCGCACAATGATTAATGAGCCTGTAAAAATCAAGAAAGAGGTTGAAACAAATGATTAACAAAGAATATAAAAACAAACTTTTCCACAAAACATTTAAGCACATTTTGCGTGTTTATTTTGTTAACGGTATAAAAATAATGTTACAATCTATCCCTAAAGTTATATCGTTTATATTGCTCTTTCTCTGCCCACAGCGAGACGAATTATGAACCGACAAGATTTTCCGCTTGTTCGCGTAGGCAAGAATATGAAGGTATCAAGTAGCGCATTTAACAAATGGGCTGAAGCAAGACAAATTTAGCATAGGGCATTAATTTGTACAATGCCCTGATTACGCAAAGAATAAACCATAAATGTCTTGAACAGAGGATTTGAGCATGGTATAATTATTATGTAAACAAATCCTCTGTGTTGTGGTTAGAAAGGATAATAATATGACAACCACAAAATTACAGAAAACAAAAAAGCTCCGTCCGAGAGGAACAGGCACTATCTACTATGACAAAAAGCGTAAGCGCTATATGGGGCAAGTCATTATTGATATAGGTAATGACAAAACCAAGAAAAAGACGGTTAGCGGACGCACAAAAACAGAAGTGTCTGACCGTATGAAAGAGGTTGAATACAAATCAATTAAAGGCGAATACATAGAGAAGGATAAATCCACAATCTACGATATTGCCGATAAAATGATTGAAGAACAGCTCTCCTTAAATGAAATCAGGCAGTCAACTTACGAGCGTAAAAAAGCAACCCTGAAAATGCTCAATGATATTTCAGGCAAGCAGATTCAAACTGTTTCAGAAAATGATATCAAGGAGTTTTTTGCCAATCATCTTTATTATTCGCAATCCTGCATAAATAAGATGTATCAATTGCTTGGGTGGGTATTCCAAAAATCTATACGCAAAAAGTTGATAATCGAAAACCCTTTGTCTGACATCAAACGACCAAAGTCAACTCAAAAACAAATCCCTGTCAGAGCTTTGACTATTGATGAACAGATTTCACTTTTGAATATTCTGAAAAACGAGGATATTCATTACAGTGAAATAATGATGTTGTCTATGTTTACAGGAATGCGAGTTGGTGAGTGTTGTGCTCTTTATGTTGAAGATATTGATTTTATTGAACACACAATCAGTATTAGCAAAACTGTTACAAGAGGCACAAACGGAACAACCGAGATTGGCGACACAAAGACCTATGCAGGTATTCGCACGATATTTGTCGGTGATGATGTTATTGACTTTTTGAGTGAATGTGTCGGAGATAAAACAACCGGTCTACTGTTCAAATCAAGCAATGATAAATTGATAACAACCAATCAGGTCAATTATTCTTATGCAAACGCGTTGCGTGACTATAACATAATTGATTATTCCGTTTACGGTCGAGTAGATTTACACAGCCTGCGTCATACATACGCAACCAGATGTATTGAATCGGGAATGCCTGCAAAGGTACTTCAAAAAATTCTCGGACATACCGATATAGGTATAACTCTAAATGTTTATTGCTCAGTTTTTGAAAAATACGGAAGTGAGCACATAGCAGTTGCGGACGAGTATATGAGAGCAAATAATCTTGCTATTGCATAGATAAGCCTACAGATAAGCCTGCAAGCATTGATTTTGGCAGTGTTTAAGCCATTTTCAATGGTCGCCGGCACCATAAAACTCAGATACCCTAAAAGGTATCTGGGTTTTATTTTTACCTTCGCGTGGCGACCGGACTTGAAGACGAGCGAAAAGAAAACAGTCCGGTGGACTGTTTTCCGCGAGAGAGCCACGCAAACTTATAGCTGAACACACGCCGCAACAAACGAGCTGTAACGCTTTCTTACCACAAACATAGGTCGCCGGCACCCATCACGGCGACCGGACTTGAAGGTGACGAGAACGACCGCCGCCGGGGGCGGATGAAGGGAGTTCGAGGAAGCGCAGAAACAGGGAGTTCAAGGAAGTGGCTTTAGCCGCAACGCTGAACGACCATGTTTCAAACGGAGAGCGAAAAGAAAACTGTTTGGCAGTTAAGATTTAAAACAGCAAAAATCATTTATAGACAAACGCAAATTTTTTTGCTATGATTAGGTTAATCTAATGTTTAGGAGAATTGATATGAAGCTGATGCCTGCTCTGCCCGAGAGTATTTTTGATGTTTGCTACCTGATATTCGCGATTGTCAGCGGTATTTTGCTGCTGAAAAATTCAAAAGGCAAAAACGATATCCGCGTTTTCGGAATAATGACTCTGCTGCTCGGCTGCGGAGACGCGTTTCATTTGGTGCCGAGAGTGCTGAATTACTGGACTGACGGCGACTACACCGCCGCTCTCGGAATCGGCAAGCTGGTCACGTCAATAACGATGACGCTGTTTTACCTTTTGATGGAATACGCGCGCCGTGAACGGTACAAAATCACGGGCGAAAAAAGCGTTTTTACCTGCGTTTGGGCGTTGAGTATTATAAGAATCGCGCTTTGCTGCTTTCCGCAAAACGAATGGACAAGTGCCGAGCCTTCGCTGCTGTGGGGAATAATCCGCAACATTCCCTTCGCGCTGCTCGGAATTATGACGGTTGTGCTGTGGTTCAGAAGCGCGAAAGCCGACAAGCCGTTAAAGCTGATGTGGCTTGCCGTAACGCTTAGCTTTTTGTTCTACATTCCGGTTGTGCTTTTTGCTCAGACAATACCGATGATCGGAATGCTTATGCTGCCGAAAACCTGTATGTACGTCTGGATGATTGTGATGTTCAAAAAAGCAAACAAATAGCTTTATATTAAAACGCCCCTGACAGAACGGTTGTTTCCGATTTGTCAGGGGTTATTTTTACTTGGTTGCTTCGCTTTGATTTGCAGCGCGCGATTCCTGAATGCGCTTGATTTCGCTTTCCATAATATCATTAAAGCTCTTTTCGTCAAGCTCGAGCGTCTCTTCGGCGACGGCGGATTTATCGGCAAAGGCGTCAAAAACCGCCTGCTTTTCGGCAAGCATTTCCATAATTTTTTCGTCAACCGTGTCCTCGCACAAAAGGCGGTACACAAGCACGTTTCTCGCCTGACCCATTCTGTACGCGCGCGAGATTGCCTGGTTTTCAATCGAGGGCTTAAACTGCGGCTCACAGAGGATTATCACGCTTGCGGACTGAATGTTAAGCCCCGTGCCGCCCGACTGAATCTGCGCGGCAAGCACCGCGCCCGGCTGCGCCTTATCGAACTCGTCAACCAGCTCCTGGCGACGCTGCGGAGGCACTGAGCCGTTTATCGGACCGACGCATCTGCTGCCCAGCATACCGCAAACCTTTTCGATTGTGTCGAGGAAGAACGAGAAAACTATAACCTTTCTTCCCTCCTCCTCTGCCTCAGCCAAAAGCTCCTTCATACGGTTTGCCTTGCTCGACAGAGATACATCGTCAACATTCCAGCTGACACGCCTTGCTCCGGCAAAGTTTTTGGAGAGCACAGCTTCCTCGTAACGCTGAACCTCCTCGCCCGAGAGTGCGCACCATTCCTCGGTTTCGGTCTTGTCGGGAAGCTCGGTCAGTACGTCCTCGCGCTTTCTGCGGTAATACACGGGTGCTACCGCCTCGCGGAACTGAGGTGCCGACGACATAAAAGCCATTCGCTTTATCTGAGCGGCGACGCCGGGGTTGAGCACCTCAATCAGCGAAATCATCTCGTCCACCCTGTTTTCGATTGCCGTGCCGGTCATAAACAGGATTTTCTCCGCCCTTTCACAGAGCCTTCTGACGTTGACTGTACGCTGCGCGTCGCGGTTTTTAATATAATGCGCCTCATCGACGACTATATAATCGAACTTAAAATCATCTTCAAGCGCGACCGCGCCTGTGGTTTCGTATGTTGTTACCGCGACACCGCCGTCATGAATCCATTTTGAAACCGAAGCCGCGCGCGAACTGCCGTGAACCATAATCACGCTTAAATCGCTGTGCTTGCCAATCTCTCTGCACCAGTTCGAGAGCACGCTGGCAGGGCAGACTACGACAAAATGCGTCGCGCCTTCGTTTCGCAGCGACACCATTGCGGCGATAGCCTGGACGGTTTTTCCCAAGCCCATCTCGTCGCCGAGCAAAACACGCTGCTGATGGATAGCGTACTTAACTCCCCACTCCTGATAGCGTCTGAGCTCACAGCGCAAGCCTTCCAAATTGAGCGGCTGCTGCTGAATTTCATGTGCCAAGTCCTCGGGCAAGCCGTAAACGCTGCCCGCACTTCCTACGCGTTCGGGGCAGACGTCCTCGAGCACGTTCCAAAAACGCACGGTGTCGCTTTCAAAGTGATTCCACGCCTCGTTCGGAGAAACCCGAACATTGTCCCGGACATTGTTAGACAGCTGCTTTAGATTTGCGGCATAGTCGCTTTTTTGCAGACGGATTAAGTACTGATACGCCTGCGCGGCCTCTGCCTTTTGGTCAGGCGTGTAAAACAGCCAGCGAACTCCGTTGCCTGTGTTTAAGAGTGCGTTTTCCGCCGCGTCGGTTTTCTCCTTAAATGCCTCGCGGATTTTATAGTAATCGCTCAGGCTGTCTTTGCGCTGAATGTATGCGGAAATTTCCTGTACCAGCGCGGTAGAATCGTTGTTTTTATCGTCCGCGCTGAGCTTTATTTTTACGGAACTTGCCGACTCGTAGAGATACTCGTTCAGCTTGGTTTTAATCTCACGAGCACCCTCGGCACTGATACCCTTGACCGCCTCGAGCCGCGCGGGGGTTGCGGCGTAAATATCCGCCAGGGTTTCATATCCGCTGTCGCGCAGGGTTTTTACGCGGATTCCGCCCTTGCCGCGGTTAAGCTCCTCAACAGGCACACCCTGTAATATAGTCATAATATCGTGCGCGGCTACACGGTTCGCGGCGTTCCTGATGTTTTCCCGGCTCTGTTCAAGAACCTGCTCGGCGTTGATGAACGGCTGAAGCAGGCTTCGATGGCCTTCTACGGCAACCGATAGCTCATGAACTAAATTGCCCTGCAAAAGCTCGGGTGCCATTTGAGCAAACGCCTCGCCAAACACAGCCCGATTGTTTTGGAACTCCTGCCGGGCTGCATTTGCGGTTTGGCTTTTAATTTGCCTTGCCTGTTCGTACATTGCGGATATGTTTTGCGCGTCCGCGCTTTTGAGAAGCTCATCCGCCGCGCGGTAAGCCTTATCCGCTTCCTCTTTTTTCTTTGAGGATGAAAATATCCGGCGAAGTCCGCCGCCTGCCGCCGTCAGGCTCTGCCGCATGGAATTTATGCTTTCGTCGTTTTTCCGCGCTGCATCGTTCGCCTGCCTCGCAAGGGGGCTGAGCTTAATCCACATACTGATATCGTTGATTATCCGCTCGGCTCCGCGCAGTGATTCCGGCGCGTCGGTGCCGCGTTGTATCTCGTCGCGAACAAAATTGTCAAACGCGCGGTAGCCAATCATCTGCCGCGTCTGTGTTTGAGCGTCCTGCCGGTACTGCTCGGGAATATTAACAAGCTCCCTTTGCATATTCTGCAACGCGTTGAGCTGATTTATCATCTGCTTAACGTCATTTGAAGTAAAATCTCTCGCCATAATACCCCTCCTGATTTTATACTAATACTATACCG
>CAMNHG010000078.1 GCA_946539105.1 uncultured Clostridia bacterium
CGGTAATGTGGCCGGTAAGAATCGCCGCGGCAGGCAAAACCGTAACCCCCGGCGGTGCGATTGAGATTCTCGACATTTTAGGCAGAGAAGAAACAATGAGAAGACTGGAAATCGGACTTAAAAAACTTGAAAACCAATAATGAATAAACAGCCAAAAATCAGAAAAAACTTAAGGCTTAAAGAATTTGATTATTCAAGTTACGGCTCATACTTTGTAACCATTTGCACTTATCACAGAAAGCAAACCTTGTGGAATTTTCGTAGTGGCGACCCTTGCGGTCGCCTAAAGCCGACGTATTCCGAACTCGGCAGAATTGCCTTAGGAGCAATCTCCGACTTAACAAACGGCGGCGAAATCGAAATTGCAAACTACGCAGTTATGCCCAACCACGTTCATCTGTTAATCAACTTTTTTAATCCCCCAAATGACAGCCGCAAGGGCTGTCACTACAATCTCAGTCAGACGGTCAGCAAATATAAATCTTTGGTCAGCAACAGATGGCTCGCTGTTTGCAAAGCTAAAAACATATATATGGGCAAAATTTGGCAGCGTTCCTTTTACGACCACATCATCCGCGACGAAAGAGATTATAATGAGATTTGGCAGTATATCGAAAACAATCCTGTTAAATGGGAAGCCGATAAATATTATTATTAAGTTATAGAAAAGAAGGAAATAATATGTCAGAAAATACAAACCCCGAAGTTATGACCGGTAACTTCATTCACGATTTTATTGACGAGGATATCGCCGAGGGCGGCAGATACGAGGGCAAAAAGGTTCACACCCGTTTTCCGCCCGAGCCGAACGGCTATCTTCACATCGGCCACGCAAAGGCGATTTGCGTTGACTTCGGCACGGCTGAAAAATATAACGGCCTGTGCAACCTGCGTATGGACGACACCAACCCCACCAAAGAGGACGTTGAGTACGTCGACGCGATTAAAGAGGACATCAAGTGGCTCGGCTTTGACTGGGACGACCGCTTTTACTACGCATCCGACTACTTTGAGCAGATGTATGACTACGCGGTTGAGCTCATCAAAAAAGGCCTTGCCTATGTCTGCGAGCTCAACGCCGAGCAGATGCGCGAATACCGCGGCGACACTCAGACTCCGGCGAAAAGCCCCTACCGCGACAGACCTGTTGAGGAAAGCCTCGATTTGTTCGAGCGTATGCGCAAGGGCGAGTTTGAGGACGGAAGCATGACGCTCCGCGCAAAAATCGACCTCGCCTCGGGCAACTTTAATATGCGCGACCCGGTAATTTACCGAATCAACCGCCTTAAGCACCACCGCACAGGCGACAGCTGGTGCATTTACCCGATGTACGACTTTGCCCACCCGATTGAGGACGCGATTGAGGGAATCACCCACAGCCTTTGCACGCTGGAGTTCGAATCGCACCGTCCGCTCTACGACTGGGTAATCGAGAACATCTCCGCACCGAGCAAGCCAAGACAGATTGAGTTTGCAAGGCTCGGAATCAACAACACCGTAATGTCAAAGCGCAAGCTCAGAGAGCTTGTTGAAAATAACCACGTAAACGGCTGGGACGACCCGAGAATGCCAACCCTCTGCGGACTTCGCAGACGCGGCTACACCCCCAAGTCGATCCGCTCGTTCATCGACCAAATCGGCGTGTCAAAGGTCAACTCCATTGTCGAGTACAGCTTTTTGGAGCACTGCCTGCGCGACGACCTCAACGAGAGCGCGGAGCGTACAATGTGCGTAATTCATCCCATCAAGCTCATCCTCACCAACTATCCCGAGGGCAAGACCGAGGAATTTGAGGTTGAAAACAACCCCAACCGTCCCGAGGACGGCACAAGAACCGTAACCTTCTCGCGCGAGTGCTGGATTGAAGCCGAGGACTTTATGGAGGAACCGATTAAGAAATATCAGCGTCTTTACCCCGGCAACGAGGTAAGGCTTAAATCCACCTATATCGTAAAGTGCACAGGCTGCAAGAAGGACGAAAACGGCAACGTTGTTGAGGTTTATGCCGAGTACGATCCCGAGACTCGCGGCGGCAACACACCCGACGGCAGAAAGGTGCGCGGCACAATCCACTGGGTTGACGCGAACAACTGCGCCGACGCCGAGGTAAGGCTTTACGACAACCTATTCACCGTACCCGATCCCGACGCGGGCGAGGGCAGCTTCCTCGATTACCTCAACCCGAACTCCCTTGAAATTCTCAAAAACTGCAAGGCAGAAAAGAACCTCGAAACCGCTACAGCTCCCAAGAGCTTTCAGTTTATGCGGCTCGGATATTTCTGCGTTGACAACAAGGACAGCAAGCCCGGTCATTTGGTATTCAACAGAAGCGTGAGCCTGAAAGACGGATTTAAACCTAAGAAATAAAATATGGAAAATGTATTAGTAACAGGAGCGAGCGGCGGCATCGGCACTGCGCTTTGCGTTGCCTTTGCCCAGACGGGCAGGAACGTCGCCGTTCACTACCGCAGCAACAAACAACAGGCGGAAAATCTCGCTGGAGTTCTGACTGAAACCTACAATGTTAAGGCAACCGCGGTTCAGGCGGACGTCGCCGACAGACAGTCGGTTAACGCTATGCTCAACGCGGTTTCGGTTCAGCTCGGGGATATTGACATCCTCGTAAACAACGCCGGAATCGCACAGCAAAAGCTGTTTACCGACCTCAGCATTGACGACTGGCGCAATATGCTCGGCACAAACCTCGACGGCGTTTTTAACTGTACTCAGGAAGTGCTTAGACGCTACATGATTAAAAACCACCGCGGAGTTATCCTCAACATCAGCTCGATGTGGGGGCAGGTCGGCGCGTCGTGCGAGGCGCATTACAGCGCGGCAAAGGCAGGCGTAATCGGACTTACAAAGGCTCTGGCAAAGGAGCTGGGACTGTCCGGAATCCGCGTAAACTGCATTGCCCCCGGAGTTGTGATGACGGATATGATGAAGGGCTTTGACGAGCAGACAATCGCTGAGCTAAAGGAAGAAACTCCCCTAAACACCCTCGGCACACCGAAGGATATTGCCGACGCGGCGATATTCCTCTGCTCCGACCGCGCTAAGTTCATAACCGGTCAGGTGCTCGGCGTTAACGGCGGATTTGTTATTTAATACTAATTCCTGATAGAAAGAAGACTAATATTTTGCGAGGATATTTTTCGCAAGACAAGGCGAAGGACGCGGCAAGGCTGACGCCTTGCAAGGACGACAACGCAGTATTGCGGAAAATAGACCGCAAAGATTGTCTACTTTTTATTAGGTATTAGTATAAGGAGACTGTTATGAAAAGGTCAACCAAGGCAAGGATTCTGCTTATTTCAGGCTTGGCGTTTGTTGTAATTGCGCCGCTGTTTTACCTGTTTGTGTGCGTACCGGGTGACATCTGCACAAGAACCTGCTTTTCAGCCTGTGATGTGATTAACAACGTTAACTTTAATATAAAGCCTTTTGCTTTTGAGAGCGAAGCTGTCGACAACGGTTTTCATAACGCGAGGGCGGGCGGTCTGCTCGCGTATAAGAACAAAACCCTTTACGCAATAAACCAATTTGGGCAAAACTCGCTTGGGCTGTATGCGATAAACAAGGACTCCGCTGAAAAAATCCACAGCGGCAGCTTTGTTCAAGAGGAAAAAGGGAAATATCATGATATGTATCCGTTTGCCATGTACCAAAACTCGGATAAGATATATGTTATTGAGAATATTTATAACGTTGACGATAACTTTACGGTTCGGAAGTTTAACCCTTCAACAAATGAGCTTACCGACAGCGGTTTGGGAATAGAAACAAACAGCACTGATATATATATTTCCGATAAACTTATGGTTTGGTTCGATCTTAAAAACCCCGAAAAGCTTCTCGTAAAATACAACGGCAAACAATCTGTTGCTTATGATAAAAGGATTAATTCGTTCGACGTTGTTGACGGGAAAATCTATTATGTAAACGATTTTGGTAATCTTTACCGATACGACCCCGAAACCTCGGAAAACAAAATGATAAACAAAAAGGATAAATCAAAAATCCGCTACTTAACTCCCAATCAAATTATCTGCAGTGACAATTACTGTTATTTTATTACCTCTGAAAGTCTGATAAGCTATCCCTTTGACGGCAAAGAGGAAGAATACACCTATCTATTGCAGGAAGATAAAATTTACAGTCTTAACTCCTACGGCGGTAAGGTTTACGCCGCGGCTGAAAGCGGAATTTATGAGCTCAACAAAAACGAGTGCAAAAAAATCAGCGACATAAAGACAAAGCAGATTTATATTTTTGACGAGCAGTATATTTTTACTCATGATAGCAACGGACATGTACTCCGCCTTGATCCCGAAACAGGCAAGGCAGATGAAATAATTTAATATAATTAATTAGGGCGGACAAATTGTCCGCCCTGAATGTTTTAAAAATCAAAAAGGACTGTTCACGAGGAACAGTCCTTTGGTGTTTATTAAGCTATAATTACTTAAGCTCAACCTCTGCACCTGCAGCTTCGAGCTTCTCCTTGATAGCGTCAGCGTCTTCCTTAGAAGCCTGCTCCTTAACGGTCTTGGGTGCGCCGTCAACGAGAGCCTTAGCTTCCTTAAGGCCGAGACCTGTGATCTCACGAACAGCCTTGATAACGTTGATCTTGCTTGAGCCTGCGCTCTTAAGGATTACGTCAAACTCTGTCTGCTCTGCAGCAGCAGCACCTGCGTCTGCGGCAGGACCTGCAACAGCTACAGCAGCGGCAGCTGATACGCCAAACTCATCCTCTACAGCGTGAACGAGCTCTGAAAGCTCGAGAACTGTGAGGCCTTTTAATTCTTCAATAATAGCAGTAATTTTCTCTGATGCCATTGTAATTTACCTCCAATATAAATAAGTTGATTTTGAAATTAGTTTGCAGATTATTCTGCGGCAGGAGCTTCCTCAGCGGGAGCCTCTGCAGGTGCTTCTGCGGGAGCTTCAGCAGCTTCCTCGGCAGGAGCAGCCTCCTCAGCAGGAGCCTTCTTTGCGAGGCATTCCTCAAAGCCGCCCTCGTCAACTACAGCCTGCATAACGCGGGCAAATGCAGCGATAGGAGCCTGGAATGCACCGAGTACGTTTGCGAGAAGAACATCTCTGGTGGGCAGCTTTGACAGGGATGTGATAGTATCCATATCAATTACCGCGCCGTCAAGATAACCTGACTTAACCTTGAAGTTGTCGTGATCCTTAGCGTAACCGCAGAGGATTCTCGCTGCGGCAGCGTATTCGCTGTCGCTTGTGGCAAGTGCCGTTGTACCCTCCAAAACGGGCTTAAGCTCTTCAAGACCTGCTTCATCACACGCACGTGAGAGAAGTGTGTTCTTAACTACGGTGTACTTAACGTCGTTTTCACGAAGCTCTTTTCTGAGCTTGGTGTCGTCCTCGGTGTTGATACCCTCGTAGCTTACAACAAGACCTGTAACAGAGTTCTTAAGTCTTTCGGTGAGCTCGGCAACAATAGCCTTCTTTTGCTCTAAAACACTTTGACTTGGCAAAAATTTCACCTCCGATAGTTTTATATCGCAGTTCGCGCCAAACGGCGCAGCCAAAAGTTACAGCTTACAATATAAAGTAAAACTGCCCGAGACATACCTCGGACAGTGACAATTACATAAATGTAAATGCAACTTCCTCGGCAGGCGGATAAATCCTTACGCTTTCGCACCTACTGTCTTTAGAACTGCAAGTATTTATCTGACTTAAAGTCAGGATAAAACAAATTAAATTATGCGCCGAACTTGGTCGGGTTAACTCTTACGCTCGGTCCCATTGTTGAAGTAACGGCTACTGAGCGGATATACTGACCCTTTGCGGCAGCAGGCTTAGCCTTAACGATAGCGTCCATAAGAGTACCGAGGTTCTCGGCGAGCTTCTCTTTACCGAAGGACACCTTGCCGATGGGGCAGTGAATGATATTTGTTTTGTCAAGACGGTACTCAATCTTACCTGCCTTAGCCTCTTTAATAGCTCTGGCGATGTCGGGAGTTACTGTACCTGCCTTGGGGTTAGGCATAAGACCGCGGGGACCGAGGATTCTACCGAGACGGCCTACAAGACCCATGCAGTCGGGTGTTGTAACGAGCACGTCGAAGTCCATCCAGTTCTCCTGCTGAATCTTCTGTGTCATATCCTCTGCGCCAACATAGTCCGCGCCGGCTTCCTTGGCAAGCTCCTCGTTCGCGCCCTTGCAGATTGCAAGAACTCTTACGTTTTTACCTGTACCGTTGGGAAGTACAACCGCGCCTCTAACCTGCTGGTCAGCGTGACGGCTGTCTACGCCGAGCTTTA
>CAMNHG010000079.1 GCA_946539105.1 uncultured Clostridia bacterium
GAGCGCCAGGTTCGCAATCTGGAGGTCAGGGGTTCGATCCCCCTATGGTCCACCAGAAACGCTTCACTGACGTGAAGCTCAATGAATAGTGAATAATGAATAGTGAATAATTTATAATTAGATTAACCTTAAAGCGTTTCCGATATATTATTCATTCTTCATTATTCACTATTCTTTATTAAAATGAAAGATTTTTAGTTTCCGAGTTGATGAAACTTTACTAATCCGTCATAGAGCGACAATAAAGTAGAAACATTGCGGTTTTGCTTAAAAAATTAAGGAGGAACTATTATGAAAAAATTGAAGCTGAATCTAATACTAATGACCGCCGCAGCTGCGGTATTAGCGTTATCTGCGTGCCAGACAAAACCTAATGCCGATACAAGCGGTACGACGTCTCAGTCATCTGCACTGTCGTCGTCACAAGCGTCTTATCAGTCATCTGCACTGTCGTCGTCACAAGCGTCTTATCAGTCGTCTTCGCTGTCTTCTGTTACATATGACTCGAGCAGTTCATCAGGTGCGGTTTTTGACCCTGACGTTCAGACAAAACTGCCGGATTCCGACCGCAATGATTTTGAATATATTGCTAAGGATGTCGGTACAAAAAGGATTGAATTTGGCAAGTACTACGGCTTTTCGGCTGCAACCTGTGTAACCCGCAATCTGTCTTTTAACAATTCCAAAACTCTGTACGGCGATTACTCGCTATCGAGCGGACTGCGTCCTGTTGAGAGCACTCTTGATGATTTTTGCAATTTGTATAATATCAGCTCCGACAATGCGATTACCTCGTACACAAGCAATAACATACTGACATATCACTATCAGTTTAACAAAAATCTACTCAGTACCTATAGGACTGACAACGACAATTCTTATGTTATTATTGAAACCTGTTGGTCGTACCAAGACGGCAAGTGGGAACGTATGAGCGTTACAGACGAAATCGCGCTTGCTCAGGGTAAATCCACTCTGTCGAGCGACGCAATCTTCTCGGTTGCCATTGAGCTCGACAATGAAACAAAGAGCAAAGTAAAGTATGTTTATGTATCTTACGGAACCCCGAAGGAATTTAATCTCTTTAACAGTCACAGCAGCTAATAATTATTGTTAGATATTAGCTGTTCCGATGCAGCATTGCGTCGCGGATAAGCAGATAAATCATTTTCCGATAAAACAAAAACATATTTAAACACCGTTTCGGTTTTTAGGTTGAAGCGGTGTTTTCGTTTAATTATAAAAAAGCAGGGAGTACCGGTTGATACTCCCTGCTTTTCTGTATGTCGGTTTTCTATTTGCTTAGCTCCGGAGACAGATGAATAACTACTGCCTCTCTGGGATTTAACAGCCTCGGTACGGCAGCGGTATTAGAGCAACCTGCCGATATCACCAGGCGGTTGTCAAATATTCCCCTGTCATATTTTGGGAACAGTCCCGATGACGATGATAATAAGCCCTTGCCGAATATCCTGAACTGACCGCCGTGGTTGTGCCCCGATAAAACAAGGTCTATGTCCGTTTTCTTAACAAACCTGTCGTAGTACTCGGGATGGTGGCACAGCAGAACCTTGAATCCGTTTTTTTCGGAAAAGCTATTCAGCCAGTCCTCATCGTAAAATGAGGATAATCCTCCTATTAACATATCCTGTCCGTTAATGGTTGCTTTAACAGAATTATTATCGAGCAGGGTAATATTGTTTTTCGATAAAACAGAATAATCGGTTTCTGTCAATTCTTCCTCGTGATTGCCTATACTCATAAAACTCGGCGCGAGCTTTCCAGAGGCTTCCAAAAACCGGTAGGCGTTTGCGGTATCGGGAATGTTTTTATTGCGCGAAATAACTCTAACGACGTGGTCGATGTACGTGGCAATGATAAAAACAACAGACTTAAATGGATTCAGCTCCTTGATCCTTTTGTAATGTTCATCGCCGAACCTTTCAAGCGTGTCTCCGGCAATCGCAATCATATCGGGCGAAGCACTCTTAAGAAGCTCAAAAATATCATCCGACCTGCGCTCGTGCAAATCGCTGATCAGCCCGATTTTGACAGGCTGTTTTATTTTATTCGATTTTACTTCATACTCCGTCAGCACAGCGGATTGTTTCATATCATTCTCGCTCCGTTCGGTATATGATATGCCGCAAAGATTAATTTATGCTATTTCCAGAAGCTGAGCTTGGAATCGTCAAGTCCGATATCCTTTGCTTTAAATGTCGGATTAAGGCGTTTTTTCTTCTGTTTCTCAAAATCGCGCAGAGCTTTAATCGCAACTCCCGAGAGAATAATACAGCACGGTATGTTAATTAGCGTCATTCCGCCCATCGTAATTTCCGCCATACTCCACGCCAAATCCATCGGGGCGAGCGCGCCGACAAAGATAACTATAACGCAAGCTATATAGAAGAAGGTCATAAATTTCTTTGACGGCGGGCGTTTTTTGTTGAGGTACGCCAGGGCGTTGTCAACATAGTAGAGGTTGCCGATAAGCGTTGTGAACGCGAACAGCACCATTGCAATCGTAATAAAAATCGGACCGAAGCCGCCGAAAACAGTTGAAACAGCATTTTGAACGTACGGAGCACCTGCGGCGTCCGCGGAGTTTTCAACGCCCGAGCAAAGACACATAAGAGCGGTAGCCGTGCACAGGAGCATTGTGTCGATATAAACGGATATGGTCTGAACCAAGCCCTGCTTTGCGGGGTGAGTAACATCTGCCGATGCGGAAGCGTTAGGAGCAGAACCTACTCCGGCTTCGTTTGAGTAAAGACCTCTTTTGATTCCGTAAACCATACACGAGCCGCTCAGTCCGCCGAGGATTGCCTTGAAGTCAAATGCGTCGCGGAAAATTTGCGCGAAAGCGTTAGGAATATTCGGAATGTGAGCGAAAATAATAATGAGTGAGATTAAAACGTAAGCAATACCCATAAACGGAACAATTTTTTCGGTGAGCTTGATAATGCGCTTTCCGCCGCCGATTACGCAGAATGCCACGCCTGCCGCCAGCAAGCCGCCGACGATAACCGGAGTCCAAAGCTCGTCGTAAAAGTCATATGCGACAAACGATGACTGCAAATTGTAGGAGCACAGCAGGTTAAATCCAAAGGCGTAGGTCGCAATAAGAAATATGCAAAAAAGTCCGGCGACAAACGGCAGGTGAAGTGCCTTTTCAATATAATACGCCGGACCGCCGAAGCTGTTGCCGTCCTTGTCCTTCTGCTTAAAAATCTGCGCGAGCGTACTCTCAATAAACGCCGACGACGCGCCGATAATGCACATCACCCACATCCAGAAGCACGCGCCCGGTCCGCCGAGACAGATTGCGGTTGAAACACCTACGATGTTACCTGTGCCGACGCGCGACGCGGTAGAGACCATTAGAGCCTGGAACGACGAAACCTTTTGAGAGGATGCCGGCTTTTCGACAATTAGCTTGCATGCCGTGCCGAACAGCCTGATCTGTACAAACTTGGTGCGAAACGTAAAAAACAATCCCGCGGCGGCAAGGACGATGATTAGAATAGGGTAGTACATAACATCATCGACTTTGCCGAAAAAATCAGTAATTGCCTGAAACATATTCTGTCCTCCTTGATTAAAAATTTTAGAGTATTTATCCAATTATAACCTAACCTGTATAGGAGTATTTTGTCCTATGAGAATTATATTTGTTACAAAATTGTCACATATCTATCACATTAATGTGATAGGATATTCGTAAATCAGGGTGCAATAATGCAAAATCCCCAAAAAATTCCGAAAAAATTTGTTAATAGAGGTTGATTTTTTCTCTGATTTTGTGTAATATGTATATGAGGGTATTGTAAACTTTTGCGCCCAAAACGCGGTTTGCGCCCAATTTCAAAAATATTGCAGAAAAAGAGGTAAGAGATATGTCTAACAGATTATTTCAGGGTATAGTGCATCAGATGAAGGATGCAGTGGACAGAACAATCGGTGTTATCGACGAGACTTCGGTTGTAATTGCCTGCTCCGAGCTTGGAAAAATCGGAGAGGTTAACGAGAGTATCAATTCGGAAACCCTCAGCTCAACAGCTCCGTTTGTTATTAGCGGCTATACATATAAATCATTCGGCAACAGCGCGAAGTACGATTACGCCGTGTTTGTTCAGGGCATGGACGAATATGCTCAAAAATACGCTCAACTGCTGGCGGTATCATTTGCCAGCATCAAGCAGTATTACGACGAAAAGTATGACCGTTCAAACTTCATCAAGAACGTAATTCTGGACAACATTCTTCCCGGCGATATTTACCTCAAGGCAAGAGAGCTTCACTTTAACAGCGAGGTTTCCCGTGTTTGCCTGCTCATCAAGATAATTTCCAAAACCGATGTTTCTGCTTATGATATTGTTCAAAATCTTTTCCCCGACAAGTCGAAGGATTTTGTTATCAACATTAACGAGGAGGAAATCGCTCTTGTAAAAGAGGTTAAGCCCGACACCGAGAGCCGTGACCTTGAAAAGCTCGCAAGCTCTATCGCGGATACGCTGTCAAGCGAGTTCTACACCCACTGCGTTGTAGGTATCGGCACAACCGTTACAGGCATCAAGGATTTGGCGCGTTCCTTCAAGGAAGCGCAGTCGGCTCTTGAGGTTGCAAAGGTATTTGACACCGAGCGTACAATCGTAAGCTACGATAACCTCGGAATCGCCCGTCTTATTTATCAGCTTCCGACAACTCTGTGCAAGATGTTCCTAAAGGAAGTTTTCAAGCGCGGTTCAATCGAGACTCTCGATCAGGAGACTCTGTTCACAATTCAGCGTTTCTTCGAAAACAACCTCAACGTTTCGGAAACATCAAGAAAGCTGTTTGTTCACCGTAACACTCTTGTTTACAGACTTGAAAAAATCAAAAAGCTGACGGGACTTGATTTGCGCGAGTTTGAGGACGCTATCGTATTTAAGGTAGCTCTTATGGTTAAAAAATACCTTAACGCCAGCCCCGCGAAGTATTAAACATCCGCTCCTGAACACGTTTAAAAGCGTGTTCAGGGCGTTGGCATTTTTTGCCTTTTGCGCCAAGGGGTATTTGCGCCCCCTGCGCGGTAACATTAATTACAGCGGTTTATCCGACCGCTTGAAAACCAAGGTGTATTTATGATTGATTTTTTGAATGTATCAAAAACATATCCAAACGGCACTCACGCGCTGCACGACGTAAGCCTGAGCATTGACAAGGGCGAGTTTGTGTTTATTGTAGGTGCGTCCGGTGCCGGTAAAAGTACGTTTTTGAAGCTGATTATGCACGAGGAAACACCAACCTCGGGCGAAATCATTATAAACGGCAACAAGCTGTCAAAGATGAAAAGACGCGACGTGCCGTATTTGCGCCGTCATATGGGAATTGTTTTTCAGGACTTCAGACTGATTGAAAAAATGAACGTGTTTGACAACGTGGCGTTTGCTATGCGCGCTGTGGGCGAGAACACAGCAACAATCAAAAAAAGAGTTCCCTATGTTCTTAATCTTGTCGGACTTAAGGACAAGATGAAGAACAAGCCCAGCGAATTATCAGGCGGTGAGCAGCAGCGTGTAAGCCTTGCCAGAGCACTTGTTAACAACCCCGAAATAATCGTAGCGGACGAGCCTACGGGTAACGTTGACCCCGAGCTTTCGCACGAGATTATCGAGCTTCTTAACGAGATTAACGGAATGGGAACAACCGTGCTTGTAGTAACTCATGAGCACGAGCTTGTCCGTGAGTTCCATCAAAGGGTAATCACCATTGACCACGGAAGGGTTATCGGAGATACCCGCGGCGGTAAAATTGCCCGGTTGGATGATGACGACGATGATGACTATACCCTTGAGTACAGCGAGTACGAGGAGGATATGGATCTCACCGACGACGAGATCACCGATAACTACGAAGGCGAGACTTATGATGACGAGGACTACGGCGATTTGCCGCAGTATCCCGATAACGTTGTAATCGTGCCCGACTGATGAAAGGATAATTAGTATATGAAAGGCTTTGGCTATCTTGTAAAAGAGGGCTTCAAGAACGTATGGAGTAACCGTATAATGAGTATCGCTTCTGTCGGCGTGCTTGTAAGCTGCCTTGTGCTCACAGGCGCGGCTGCGCTCTTTTCGCTGAACGTCTCCAAGCTTGTTGACGAGGTCGGGGAGAGCAACGAAACCATCGTTTATATTCAGCAGGGTTATTCCCAGCTTGAAGCCGTATATGTCGGAAAAGAGATTGAAAAGGTTGACAA
>CAMNHG010000080.1 GCA_946539105.1 uncultured Clostridia bacterium
AAGCAGCGCGGACTTGAACCGCTCGCGCTTGCGATTATCAAGCAGGAAAAGGGCTTTAACCCTACCGAGTACGCGGAACAGTTTGTTGACGAGGAAAAGGAAGTTCCCACCGCTCAGGACGCGATTAACGGCGCGATGGACATTATTGCCGAACAGCTTTCCGACAGCGCGGAAATCCGCAAGCGTTTGCGCGTGATTTTCAGGAACAGCGGTTATGTAAAATCGGTAGCCGCCGACGAGGAACAGGACAGCGTTTACACCAACTACTACGACTACAGCGAGCCTGTTAAGAAGATAGCAGGTCACCGCGTTTTGGCACTTAACAGGGGCGAAAAAGAGGGCTTTTTGAAGGTTGGCATTGACCTTGACAGCGAACAGCCGCTGAGTGTAATCTACCGCGCGCTTGACAAGGGCACAAATCCGCTGTGCTCTGATATTCTGAAGGCCGCAGGCGAGGACGCTTACACAAGGCTTATCTTCCCCTCTATCGAGCGTGAAATCCGCTCTGAGCTCACCGAAACAGCGGACGAAAACGCGATTAAGGTGTTCGCGCTTAACCTTAAACAGCTCCTTATGCAGCCGCCTGTTAAGGGCAAAACCGTGCTCGGACTCGACCCCGGCTACCGCACGGGCTGTAAGGTCGCGGTTGTTGACGGCACAGGCAAGGTGCTTGACACCGCGGTTATCTACCCAACCCATTCGGAGCAGAAAATTGCACAGTCAAAAAGAAAGCTCCTTGAATTAATCAAGAAGCACAACGTTGATATAATTTCTATCGGAAACGGCACCGCGAGCAAGGAAACAGAGATGTTCGCCGCCGACGCCATTAAAGAAGCCGACCACACGGTTTATTATATGGTTGTCAGCGAGGCAGGAGCTTCAGTTTACTCGGCTTCAAAGCTCGCCGCGACAGAGCTGCCTGAGCTTGACCTTACCTTAAGAAGCGCGGTTTCAATCGCGAGAAGATTGCAGGATCCACTTGCGGAGCTTGTTAAGATTGAGCCGAAGGCAATCGGCGTAGGTCAGTACCAGCACGATATGCCGCAAAAGCAGCTCGGCGAAACGCTTGACGGCGTTGTTGAGGACTGTGTAAACTCGGTAGGCGCGGATTTGAACACCGCCTCCCCTGCCCTGCTTTTGAGGGTTTCGGGACTTAACTCGACGGTGTGCAAGAACATTGTTGCTTATCGTGAGGAAAACGGAGCGTTTAATTCTCGTGCGGAATTAAAGAAAGTGCCGAAGCTGGGTCCCAAGGCGTTTGAGCAGTGCGCGGGATTTTTGAGAGTACCCGAAAGTAAGAATCCGCTTGACAACACAGGCGTTCACCCGGAGAGCTATTCTACAGCCAAGGAGCTTTTAAAGCTGGTTGATTATTCTGATAAAGAAATAAAAGCCGCAAAATTCAGCGACCTGGCACAGCGCGTAAAACAAAGCGGTACAAAAGCCCTCGCCGAAAAGCTGAAAATCGGACTGCCGACGCTCGACGACATTGTTAAGGAGCTTTCAAAGCCCGGACGCGATCCGCGTGATGAAATGCCCAAGCCTATGCTCCGCTCAGATGTTCTTGACATCAAAGACCTAAAGGAAGGTATGGAGCTAAAGGGCACGGTTCGCAACGTAATCGACTTCGGCGCGTTTGTGGACATCGGCGTTCACCAGGACGGACTCGTGCACATCTCGCAAATCTGCGACAGGTACATAAAGCATCCTTCCGAGGTGCTTAAGGTCGGCGACATTGTGAATGTTAAAATCCTTTCGGTTGACGTTAAGAAAAACCGAATTTCGCTGACGATGAAGGGATAGTTTTAATCTGCCTTAATCCGGCGTTTGATAAAGAGGAATGAGATCCTTCGCTTCGCTCAGGATGACAGAAAAATTTGAAGATGACAGTAAAATCTAAGGATGAAAGTATAATTTTTGATAATATAACACGCAGGGGCGTCGCATTGTTCTTAATGCGACAGCCCCTTTTTTCTATATGTTATTTAGTTGTAAACCCGGTTATTTTGCCCGAGGCAAACTTTTGAATATCCATTGCGTCAAGAATATCGACGTTACCGTCGCCGTTTACGTCGGCAAGAGCGAGCTGTTCTTCGTCAAGGGTTTGTATTCCTGCGGCGTGCTTTTGAATAATAAGCGAGTCAAAAACATCAATTTTATTATCGCCGTTCAGGTCGCCTGTCAGCTTTTCGCGTTCAATAACCGCAAAGGGAATGTTCATTCTGTTTGCGTATTCTTCCGCGTAAGAGCCCGAATAGCCGTAAATTGTTAGCTTTTCACATCCGTCAAAGGCGTCGGGAGCGATATAGGTTACACCCTCGGGTATAATTACTTTTTCAAGGTTAATGCAATTCGCAAAAGCACAAAATTCAATACTTTTAACTCCGTCGGGAATTGTAACCTTTTTAAGTAAGCCGCAGCTTGCGAAGGTGTAGTATTCAATGGTTTCTATTTTTTCAGGCAGAATGACGCTCCTCAGCTTTGAACAGAACATAAACGAATTTGAGCCGATATACTCCACGCTGTCGGGCAGTGTTACGGATGAAACATTCTCTGCCTCAGAGAAAGCCATACCCGAAACAGAATATGTACCGTCGGAAACTGTAACCGAACGGCTGTAGGAGTTGCCCTTTAGACTGTAAAACGCCTTGCCGATATACACATAGCCGTCAGGCTGATTATCGTACCACTTAGTGTCAAGCATTGCGTAGGCACCGACAATTTTTATATTATCGGAAAAGTTGATGTTTTCAAGCTTAGCACAGCCTGCAAAAGCGTTTTCACCGATAAACTGCATACTGTCGGGCAAAACAACCGTTGTGAGGTTCTCGCCTTCGGAAAACGCGTCAGCAGAAATAGCCACAGTGCCGTCTTTTATGCGGACGGTTGCAGGACAGTTTCCTTTATAAAAGTACGCGACCTTGCCGATATATATTAAACCGTCGGGCTGATTATCGTACCAAGGAGTTCCGTGAAATGCGTAGCCGCCGATTTCGGTCATATTATCGGGATAATTAAAGCTCGTAAGTCCCGAAGAGCTAAACGCGTCCCAATGTATATTTTTCATACTCTCCGGGAAGGTCACGCTTTTAAGCGATTCACAGTATGAGAACGCCGAGTCGCCTATGGAAGTAAGACCTTCGGCAAAATTAACGCTTTTCAAATTTTTATTATACGCAAAAGAACACATTCCGTAACGCTCAACCGTCGAAGGAATACTAATGCTTTCGAGCGAATCGTTATTTACAAAGGTGTAGTTTCCCAAGGTTTTGAGCCCCTCGGGAAGGGTTACGCTTTTTAGCGACTTGCACTGGAAAAACGAAAAATCTCCGATTTCTTCAAGGGAATTTGGGAGCGAAACGCTTTCGAGCACGGGAAAACACGCAAAGGCTTGACTGCCGATATAGGTTACGCCTTCTTCAACTACAATGCTTTTTATTCTCAGGGCGTTCCACGGATAGGTGAATTTTAACTTGATATTATCAGAATCAATCTGCGAATTATCGGGATCAAGTTCATAGTCCGCCATTCTTCCGTTGCCGCTGATTGTAAGCGTGCCCTTGCCGTCGGCAGACCATGTGCAGTCGCCTGTTACCCCGGCGGTTACCGCTTCGCCCTCATCCTCCGCAGCTGAGGCTGTAAAAGGCAAAATGAGCACCGTAGAGAAAATTAAAAGTACCGACAGCAAATAAGCCGCTGATTTTTTGAGTTTTAGCATATAACCACCCTTTCTGTTTGATTTTGCGAGGATATTAATAAATTATTATTGATTATATTTCTATTTGAGAATTATAATCAGTTTGGTTTTTATAGGAAACGGCTTTGTCGAAGCGGCAGATATTTAATACCTCGAGGTCGGAGGCACCGTCGATATCACCGTCATGAAAATGCACAAACACAATTTGACGGGTTTCGTCGTTAAAGCCGTAATAGTAAGCGACCTTTGGAAAGTCTTTATCATACTCTGAGTTTTTCAGCCTTATCATATCGAATTTGCCGTGGGTAAAGCTCTTTTCGACTTGGCTCTTACCCATAAAATACGCCTTTTTCTCAGGATATTCATTGTTGCCGTAATACGCTGTGAGCGTGTAGCCGTGCGACTCAAAAAATGCAAATTTTTCGTTATAATATGTAAAGCTGATATCATTACAAGGCTTTAATTCTTCGACGTCAGGCATACGTCCGTTTGACACGATCTGATCTTTTTTGTAGATATCCAAGTTGTGGGACTCAACGTCACGGAAAAACAGAAAATAACCCGCTGCTCCGATTGACAGACAAACCGCCAAGGTCGCCGCTGCACAGATTAAAACTATTTTTACAGCCTTATTTTTCATAATAATCACCTTATGTTACGCAAACTCAAGCACCCTGTTAACAGTGTTTGAGAACAACTGCCACTCCCTTTGCTTTTCGTTCAGACATTTTTTGCCTTTTCGGGTGATGTGATAATACCTGCGTTTGCGGTTTTCATACTCATCCCAGTAGCTTTCGAGACAACCCTCTATTTCGAGCGCGTGCAGGACAGGATACAGCGTGCCCTCCTTAAAATCAAAGACCTTTTCACTTCTCAGCTGAATTTCCTTGATGATTTTATAGCCGTATAAATCCTTGTCCTTAAGCACACTCAGCACGAGAATTGACGTACTGCCCTTGATTAATTCCTTACTGATTTTCATTTAAATCCCCCCGTATAAATCATTTATATAATCAACTCTGCGAATATTGAATTTACTCAAATCCGAAAAATCCTTTTCAACCGTTGTAAACGTAATGGTACCTGTTTGGTATTCGTTCGTATAAAAACTAAACGAAATACTTTGCTCGCCTTCTCCGTAGCTTTTCAGCACCTGATACGCTTTTATATACCAGCCTTCTTCAATAAAGGCTTGCAGATTATCGCTTTTATTATTTTTCAGCAAATTTGCGTCAATATGGTAGCTTTCGAGCACATCGAGCGGCAAATCATAATCTGTTCTGACATAAAAGGCAGAGCTTGGCACAACCACAACAGCATTATTTCCAACCGTATTATAATAAACATATTGATCGGCAAGATAATTATAGCCGTGGTATTCTTTACGGTATTCTCCCAAGGGAGGAACAACTCCGTAAAATTTATACCCTTCCGACTTAAAGTGAGAGCTTGTGAGAGAGCTGAGCGGAGTATTGATAATTTCGTCCATCATTTTAACACGCTCGTTGTGCAGCTGCTTCCTTTTCTCAGGTATTCTGAACGCCGCAAAAACCGTAGCTGCTGTAATTACCGCCAAATTCAAGCAGATAAGAACGGCTGTTGCCTTTCTTACAAATCGGATAAACGCATATAGCTTTTTGGCGTTTAGCAGCCGCTCCTGACGGAAAATTGCAGCCCACTGTATCGACGACCAAATAAGCAAAATAAAAAATACAATATACGAACCGACAGTAAGCGGTGTTTTGAGATTATCTGTAAAATACGCATAAGCAAAAATGCTGTCAATATAACCGTTAAAGCCGGATGATATAATCTTAACAACCGAATACACCGCCGGACGGAAAATTGCCATTCCGCTGAAATTTGAAAATATCAGAGCAACAGCCACAGAGCCGGACAAAAATTTATCTTTTACCTTGAACGCAAATATCAAAACCGCCATATAACCTGCTATAACAGCCATTGATACAATGTCTGCGGAAATAAGATGATATACCTCTCGGAAATACGCGCCGGCGTAATTGAACTTTTCAAAGAAAAACGGAGCTGCAACAGCCGCTGTCAGGAAGATATAGCAGAAAACCGTAAACCAGCTTACATTTGAGTTACCGTACAGCTTGACAAACGGAAGTGCTGTATCGTCGGAATCACCCATTTCCTCAACCGCGCGTTTTTCCGATTCCTCCGGGGAATAGCCAAGCTCGGTATAATACTCTGTTTTATCGTCAATATGCCCTTCTATCTCGGCGAGAATTTGTTTATTTATTCTATTATTTTTTAACCGTTTTTCCACGGAATTTAAATAATCATATTTCATAATGATTCCACTGAAAGCATATACATAGTAATTCTATATATTAAGAATATCATAATTATATTTGCTTGTCAAGAGTAATACTAATACCTAATAAAAAGTAGACAATCTTTACGGTCTATTTTCCGCAATACTGCGTTGTCGTCCTTGCAAGGCGTCTCCGTTGTAT
>CAMNHG010000081.1 GCA_946539105.1 uncultured Clostridia bacterium
TTTTGTTTTCCTCAATATACGCCGCGGCTTCCTCTGCGGAATGTCCGTTTTCTCTCAGCTTAGCCGCGAGAATTACGAGAAGTCCGTGGGCTATGCTGAATCTTAAAGAGTCGATAATAATAATCTTTGCGTCGGGATGGCTCTGCAAAACCTGCTTTTTTGCCTGTGTCGCAAAGTCAAAAGCACCCGAAATCGCGCCCGAGATTGTGATAGCCAATACGTCCTGACCGTTATTTACGCACTTTTCAAACACCCTTGCGAACTCGTCAACATTGGGCGGTGCCGTGGTGTAGCCGTCGGGATTTTTGCTTAAATCCTTGTAAAACTGCTCGCGGTTGGTCTTGTTCCAGTTCAAAAACTCGCTGACTTCCGACTTATCGGGCAAGGTAACGTGACCGTTAATCGTGATAATGTCATACTCATTTTTTAACTCGGTGCCGAGGTCACAGGAAGCGTCGGCAACAATAGCAAATTTATCCATTATTTTCTCTCCTTAAAAATATTTATCAATAAAGTTTAATAAACCCTGTTTTGTCTTTTCTTCGCCTGCGGCGTACTCAACAATGTGTTGGGAACCCTCCACGGTTATCAGCTCCTTGGGGAAGGCGCAGGCGTTGTAGTTTTTCAGTCCGTATTCATACGGCACGGTGGTGTCGCCCGTCGCGTGAATAAAAAGCGCGGGAACCTTTGTTTTTGCAAGCGATTTTCCGCAGGGGGTGTATATGTCCTCCCCCAGCTCAATCCTCGCGATAAGCCTGATTACCGGAATAACAAGAACCGGCGGAATTTTGCGCTTGCGGCTGTCGTAGTACAGCTGTTCGCCGACTGACGAAAACGCGCAGTCAATCACCATTCCCTTGACCTTTTCGGAGGTGATTTTATCTGACGAATAGGCAACCGCGGAGCTGCCCATTGACGAGCCGTACAGCAAAATTCCGGTAACACCCGGCTTTGCCGCCTCAAGCTCAATCCACTTTAATATATCATACTGCTCAATTATGCCCAGCCCGTGGCGTTTTCCGCCGCTTTCGCCGTGAGCGCGCTGGGTTATGAACAGCATATTAAAGCCGCGTTCATACAAATGCCTTGCCTGCAGGCAAAAATTGCTTATCGGGTTTCCGCAGTAGCCGTGAACAAAAATCACGGTTTTATCCGACCGGTTATCAAGGTAGTCGCCGTACATAATCTCGCCGTCACGGGCGGTAATGCTTACCCTGTCGGTGATTCTGCCCCTGATAAAGCCGTCAGCCGCGATAAGCTCATCCATATACGGCTCGTACCGCGAGCCGATAAGGTCTTGCCTTGTCAGCATTTTGCTGTTATCCTTGCGCGAAAAAACCATATGGTAAATCACCGCGGCAGGCGCGGCCGCAAAGATGATATACAATGCGAGCAGCCCAAGCGCGATATAAAGAAATATCATTTTATCATCTCTTAAATTTCATTTTGTCCGTTTTGACTGTCCCTAAGCATACTCTGCCACATCGAGCGGATATACTCCTCCTGCGTGCTTCTTTTTTCGCCGAAAACGCACTCGTAGGCGAAGTGCTCGCAGTTGTTGTGGAGAATATTGTAGCCGCCCTCGCCGATTCTTGAACGCGCGGTTTCAACGGTTTTTTCCGGTGGAATACGGTGCTTTTTCTCCTTGCGGTCGAGCACTGCAACCTCTACGATTTTGCCGCTTGAAAACTCGTCAATATCAACCGCTCCGACGGTTATGCTTTTGTTTTTTTCCTTAAACTCAGGCAAAGGCGGATAGCCGAACTGAATTACCTCGTCCTCGCTGACAAACACGCCGTAGTGGTAAAACGAGCCAATGGCAATCCGTATCATATCTCCGCTTTTGCAGTCGGAAGGCTGCCACTTCATCAGAGCTTACCCCCGATATAGTCCGCGGCGTCGCCGACGGTTACAAAGGAATCCACGCCGGTGTCGTCGTCAAAGCGGATGTTAAACACCTCTTCTATCGCGATAACAAGGTAGAGCACGTTGACCGAGTTAAGTCCCAAGTCCTCCGAAAGCCTTGTGTTTTCGTCAGCAGCTTTGATTTTTTCCGCGTTGCCGCTGTCGGCGACAAGCAGAATGTCCTTTAGCTTTTCGATAATTTCTTCTTTACTCAGCATTTTTTGTATCTCGCAATCTTCATACTCGGAGTTCTGTCAAAGTCGCTGTCGCGCACCTCAATGCGGTTTACACGCTCAAAGGCAGGCAGTGCCTCGTTGACCTTTTGAAGCTCCGAAATGATAAATTCTTTTTCGTTTTCCAAATTCATTTTAGCGGTTACGGTTTTTCTCGGCACAACCTCAAGTGCCAAAATATGCCTGCCGCTTTGGTCGATATCCTCAAACACCTGAGAATCCTGAATAAACGGGAGCGCGTTAAATTTAACCTCAAGCTCCGCAGGAGAAACGTTCTCTCCGCTGGGGAGCACGATAATCTCCTTGATTCTGCCGGTGATGTAAAGCAAGCCGTTCTCGTCGATTTTTACGAGGTCGCCGGTCTTGAACCAGCCGTCCTCATACGCGCCTTCTTCTTCACCGCCGACATAGCCGTCCATCATATTTTTGCCCTTGAGCCACAGCTCGCCGTCTACAATTTTAAGCTCCTGATTGGGGTACGGATAACCTACCGAATCCGGGAATTTAAGGCTCTCGGGATTGCCCGACACCAGATTTGCCGATTCGGTCAGTCCGTAGCCCGGCAACAGCTTGATTTTGAGCTTGTCATACTCCTGAACAAGATACGGCGGAACAGCCGCCGCTCCGGCGATAATGGTTTTCATATCGTTGCCCAGCATATTTTTGCCGAACTGATTTGAAAGCGTCAGTGCCATTTCGGCAAGCGCGGGAACCATAACCATAATTGTCGGCTTGAATACCGCTGCATCGCGGAACATATCCTTGTTGTTTTTGCAGATAAACAGCGTGCTGCCGGTGTAAAGCGAGGTCATAAGGTTGCGGATAAGTCCGAACACGTGCGACAGCGGAAGCACCAGCAGGTACCTCTGATAAAACACGTCCCAAACGCCGTAGCAGCCGTTCACCGTGCCCTGCATAACCGCACCGTTTGAAAGCAGAGCGCATTTGCTCTTGCCTGTGGTGCCGCCGGTAAACATCATAACGCAGGGCGTTTTCGCGTCACATTTAACCATCGGCGAGGGCTTATCCGAGGTTCCGGAAATCTCTATAAAGCCGATGTGACCCAGCTTATCCTTCGCGAGCGAAACGCTCTCCTCAAGCGCGCCCTGATACACAACGGCGGAAACTCCGAACTTCATACAGCAGCCGAAAACCGCGGTTTTATCAAGGTGTGCCGGCATAACCACCGCTGTGAGTCCAAGTGTGGTAACCGCGATAAACGCCTTTACAAAGTCGTAGGAATTACGCGCGAGGATCGCTACCCTGTTGTGCTCATTATCGGTTTTTTCAAGCAGGAGGGTTCTGAACCTTGCCGCGTCGTTTTCAAGCTCGGCAAAGGTATGTGCTGTTTCGCTGTCCTGAATTGCTGCGATATCCGCAAATTCCTCAACACAGCTTTCCCACATCTCGCTTACGCTTTCGCGCTCGACGATTCTTTCAAAATCCTCCGGCTTTGTGTAGGGTCTGAACTTTTCTCTTGTATCGGTAATCATAAATTTATCTCCTTAATCAGCCAAATCCTTCAGCTGTTTTTCTCTTTCATAAAGCAATTTTGTCGCCGCGTCAATCTGTGCGAAGGTCGGGCGTTCGCCGTACAGCTCGGTAACGCTCACACGCTCGCCGACAACTACATAAAGCCTGCCGAAAAACCCCTTTCTCGGCTTTATATAAACGGGCACAATCGGCGAACCGCTGCGAATTGCCATCAGCACCATACCCGACTTAAACGACGCACCCTCGTCCTTGCCGGCACTGATTCTGCCCTGCGGAAACATCGACACAACCTCGCCCTGCTTCAGCTTATCGGTAATCTCGCGCAGGGTGTTCATCGTCACGTTGTCGCGGTCGATTCTTATGCAGCCGCACGCTCGCAAAAATCCGCCTGCTTTGCTGTCCATAATCTGTTCGCTGGCGATAAAATGGTGCCGCCTGTACCAAAACGCGGTCATCAAATATACAGGGTCGACAAAATCGGTGTGGTTTGATATAATCAGCGCGCCTCCGCGCAGCTTTTGCTTTGCCTCGGCGGTCGCGAAAATCTTTTTCGGTCTTAGCCACAAAAGCGTAGGGATTGCTCCTGTCACCCTGATAAAATCAATCACGATGTTTTTAACGCTGAAAAGCGGAGCTTTATTCTTTTTTTGTCTGTTCATCAAGCTCATTCCCCAGCTCTGTAATTTTTTGCCTGAGCGCGTTGTTGAAGCGGTCAATGTTCTCCTTATCGCTCAGCTTGTCGTCGGCGTAGTCACTCGGATTTAACGGCGTGCCGATAATCACCCTTGCGCGTTCCTTACAAAAATACTTTCCGTTTGTAAAGACCGGAATTACCGGAACTCCGGCCGACAACGCCAAATACGCCGCGCTCGGCTTAAATTCAAGCGGAGTCTGCTCGCCCCCTCGCGGAATCCTGCCTTCCGGAAACGCTCCGACCACTCCGCCTTTCTTAAGAATTAACTCGGATTTGTTTATAAAATCAAAGTTACGGGCGTCGCGGTTAACATATATTCCGCCGAGCATTTTTAAAAACAGTCCGAGCGGTTTTTTGTCAAAAAGCACCTCCGCCATCTGCACCCTGAGCGTTCGCGTAAAAAAAACAAACAGGTACACCGCGTAGTCAAAAACCGAGGTGTGGTTCGAAATAACCAGTGCCGCGCCCTTGATGTGCCTGCCCTGACGTGCTTTGTCCTGATAACAGACCTTGGTTCTGAAAATGAGCTTTTGCACGGGGTAAGCGGTAATTTTTACAAACCAATTAAAAAAATCAATCAGCATTACTTAGCTTTTCCTTTATATACAAATGAAGTCCCTTTACGCTGTTTAAGCTGCTGTCACCTTCCGGGAAGGGTATTTTGTACTCGTCGCGTAGCTGAGAGATTATCGCGAGATAATCAAGGCTTGTGCCGCCCTCGTCAAGGAAGAAGTCTGCGGTATAGCCGATTTCGCTCTCGGGCTTGCCCAGCGCGACGGCGAACATCCGCGCAATATTGCGCGAGATTTCATCGTCCTCTTTAAGCTCTTCGCTTTCATCGGGTCTGACCTCGTGCAGGGTTTTCGCCTTGTACTCGTTTGAGATTCTTACGCGGTTGAGCTTAAATTCATCGCCCTTCAAAAGGCCTTCGTCGGTAAAGAACAGCCTTTGGATCTGCCCGGCAAGGTGCAAATCCGCAAGCCTTTGGCGCGTATCCGACTTTATCTGCTCCAGCCTTTCGGCTGAGATATATTTATTTACCGAGACAATCAGCGTGGGCACAGTCCTGCTGTCCTCTTCCGCGCCGATAAGGCACACTCCCCTTACGCCCGGGCAAATCAGCTTTTGCTCAATCAGATTCGGGTTTAGGTTTTCGCCGTTCGGCGCGATAATCAAATCGTCGCGCCTGCCTAAAATGCGGTAGCACCTGCCGTCAAACTCAGCTAAATCACGGGTGTTAAACCAGCCGTCGTTCGGCTTTTTCTCACCGTTTTCTATGATGTAACGCGCCATAGCCCTGCCCTTAACAAGCAGCTCGCCGCTGTCGTTTATCTTATACTCGATGCCGTCCATCGGAAGCCCCACGGAGCAGGAATTTAGCAGCTTTTTACTTCCGCTTAGCTCCAGCGAGGTAATGCCGATTTCGGTCATACCGTAGCCGTCCGCAAGCCGGTAGCCGATGGCGTTGAAAAATTCCATAATTTCGGGCTTTATGTAGCTTCCGCCGGTAATCATAAACCTGACACTCTCGCCGAACATATTTTCACGGACTTCCTTAAACGCGAGCTGCGAAAACTTTTCGCCCAGCAGCGGAGCGTCGCCGATTTTGCGGCTGAGCCTCATACCCTTTTCAAACTTTTTATATGTGTCCTCGCCGCGCTCCTTAATGGTTCTTACCGCCTGCTCATATACCTTCTCCCAGAACAGCGGAACGGCAAAAACGTGGGTAACCTTGTGGCGTTTTATTGTGTTTGTAATTGTGCTCGGCTGCATATCGTTCAGGCGCACAAAGGTGCGCGAGAAAAACGCGAACC
>CAMNHG010000082.1 GCA_946539105.1 uncultured Clostridia bacterium
TCGTCTTTACCGTCGCGGACGGAATACAGAAGCCCATTCCCTCGTAGCTTTCGTCAACGATTTTAGCGGTAGCCATACCGATAACCTGACCGTAAAGGTTAACCGCGGGACCGCCGGAGTTACCGGGGTTGATAGCCGCATCGGTCTGGATATACTTAACAATGCTCTTTTTGGAAGCATCGCGCTCCAAGGCTGAGACAATACCCTTTGTCATTGAGTTCTGGAACTCCATACCGCCGGGATTGCCGACAACTACAATATCGTCGCCCTGCCCGAGCTTATCGGAATCGCCGAACACCGCCGGGGTAAGCCCCTTGGCGTCGTCGAGCTTTAACAGCGCGATGTCGGTTCTGGAGTCAAAGCCAACAACGCCTGCGTTGTATTCCTTGCCGTCGGAGGTGTACACCGAGAGAACCATTGAGGTTTTGCTGTTCGCGATAACGTGGGCGTTTGTGATAACATAGCCGTCCTCACTGATTACTATTCCGCTTCCCTCTGACTTTTTGATGGTCTTGTCGGAATCGGCAAAGCCCTTGATGCCCACAACCGAGGGCGAAGCCTTTTTAAAGGCATACTCGGCGTTATAGTTTTTGTTTGTCGCTGCGTCAGCCGGTTTTTGCTCAACGGAAAGTCCCTTGTAGTCCTTTTGGGTTTTGTCGCTGTAGTCGCTCTGATTAAACACAGGGGCTTCGGTAGCAGGCTGAACAGCACCCGGATTTTCAAAGTTAGGAATCTGGAAATTGTTGCTGTTGCCGGAAGATGAAGATTTGTCAAACGAATTTCCCTTTGCGTTTGATAAAGCATAAAATACCAATCCCGCAAAAGCCGCGACGAGAAGCACCGCAAGAATAATAATTATCGCGATAAGCCCCTTGTTGCCCTTGGGCTTTGGCTGTTGAGGCGGATTGATAAAGCCTTGATGCCTGGGTGGAGTCTGCTGTTGAAGATACGGATTTTGGGGGTTTTGCTGAGGCTGAGCAGATTCTCTCTGCAAAGGAGAAACATACTGAGGCTGAGTCGGCGTAAAGGGACGCTGAACGGGCTGCTGAACAGGTACAGGCTGCTGAACGGGCTGCTGCGGATTGCCACCCCGGTTGCCGTTATACGCGTTATTGTAATACACGGTACGTGAGTAGTCCGTGTTCTGAGCATCAAACGGCGGCTGAGCTCCGGCATTCTGCTGCGGCGCGTTCTGAGCGGCAGGGGGATTATCCTGAACCTCACGGTTAAACTCGCCGTCCTGATACACCGCGGTCTGGTTTATCGGGTTATAGCCCTGCTCCGGATTTTGCTCAGGCTGAGCCGGCTGCTGCATAAGCGGTTTTTCGGGATTGAAATTAAACTGCTGAGGCGGCTGCTCGCCGGGTTTTTCGGTAAACGGACGCTGGGGCTGTCCGCCGAAGTTGTTTTCAAAATTATTATCCATAGTAAATCACCTTATGTTTTTTATTTACAAACACATTATACAATTTAAAAGTGCCAAATGCAACCAATGAATGTGAAAGGAATCTGAAAATTTGCGGAATATTTTATGTTTTCTTGATTTTTCTCAAAAAAATGCAGGTTTTTTTCGCAAAGTTCTTTATATTCGGCGGAATATATGTTATAATTTGTATAACTCGGTGAGAGGAGACGTTCTCTCTCCGAAATATCAGTAAAAAGGAAGATGATTATGCCATTAGTAAACGCAAAAGAAATGCTTACAAAAGCAAAGGCAGGCCACTATGCAGTAGGCCAGTTCAACATCAACAACCTTGAGTGGACAAAAGCAATCCTTCTCACAGCTCAGGAGCTCAACTCTCCCGTTATCCTCGGTGTTTCAGAGGGTGCAGGCAAGTATATGTGCGGCTACAAGACCGTAGTCGGCATGGTTAACGGTATGCTCGAGGAGCTCAAAATCACAGTTCCCGTTGCTCTCCACCTTGACCACGGTTCATACGAAGGCGCGAAGGCTTGCATCGAGGCAGGCTTCAGCTCAATTATGTTCGACGGCTCACATTATCCGATTGAGGAGAACGTTGCCAAGACAAAGGAACTCGTAGCCACATGTAACGAGCTCGGTCTTTCTATCGAGGCTGAGGTTGGTTCAATCGGCGGCGAGGAAGACGGTGTTATCGGCGCAGGCGAATGTGCTGATCCCAAGGAGTGCAAGATGGTTGCAGACCTCGGCGTTACAATGCTCGCGGCAGGTATCGGTAACATTCACGGCAAATATCCCGACAACTGGGCAGGACTCAGCTTTGAGACTCTCGACGCTATCCAGCAGCTCACAGGCGAAATGCCCCTCGTACTCCACGGCGGCACAGGTATTCCGGCTGATATGATTAAGAAGGCTATCACCCTCGGCGTTTCTAAGATTAACGTTAACACCGAGTGCCAGCTCGCTTTTGCTGCTGCTACAAGAGAGTACATCGAGGCAGGCAAGGATCTCCAGGGCAAGGGCTTCGATCCCAGAAAGCTTCTCGCTCCCGGCTTTGAGGCTATCAAGGCTACAGTAAAAGAGAAGATGGAGCTCTTCGGCTCGGTAGGCAAGGCATAAGTCGTTGCGACGACGGCGCAATACGGGACGGACAAATCGGCGATTTTCCAAACTCGGTTGCCCGACTTTTAACATCAGCTGAATCAAGCTAAATTGTTTCCTTCGGAAACAGCTAAATTCGGCTTCGCCGAGCTAAATCGCGCTTCGTGCAGCTAAATTTGCCTTTGGCAAGCTAACTTAAACTTTAACCGCGGATGGTTTTACTGTCCGCGGTTTTTATTTTAAAATATTTTAAAAATATATTGACTTTTTCTTTTCTGCGCTATATAATACATGCATAGTTTTACGATGTATATATTTTTGCGAGGTGTTAGATGTGAAAAATGATTATCTTTCCGTCATTAGCAAGCGTATCAAGGACAAAAATACGCAAAAACAAATTTACAGCGAGCTTGAAGGGCATATCCAAGACAAGATTGATTACTACATAGAGCTGGGTTACTCTGATGACGAAGCGGAAAAACGCGCGGTCGAGGATATGGGCGAGCCGGACGATGCCGCGCTTCCGCTGAGAGAGCTTCACAGCGGAGCAGGCAGAAATCTTTTGATTATAATTAGCTTAATCTTCTTTGCGGCTGTCGCCGTTGTGCCGTTCTTTTTCCACAAGTTCAATTACGCCGACAGCTACTACCGCGCGGTATATCACCTTATCACGGTAGATTTTCTGTCCATCGCAGTCATCGCCGGTTATATATTCTTTTTAATCAAGGCTTTTAAATTGAAAAACAAGCTTATCCCTGTTTTCGCGGCAGCGGCACTGCTCATTTCCAATTTCACGGGAATGGCAATCTTCCGTCCGGCGGCATATTCGGCAGTAAAAATCGCGACCTCGGGCATAGGCGGATATTTCGACAGTATTTTCGGCTACGGTATTTTTCCCGAGAATATGAAAATACCGCTGGCGGTCGGTTCATATGTTATTTTCGCGATACTCCTGATTTGGTCTGTTGTTCAGTTTGTTTCTGTTTTTATGCAAGAACGCCTGTACAACACTAAAAAGCTGAACTGCTTTATACGGATATTTAGGCGCGCGGTGAGCGTTTTGCTGTGCTTAAACCTGATTGTCGGGACGGCAGGCACGGTAATCGCGGCTGTTTATCTGCCCCAAAAGCGCGAGAGCCTGCACAAAGAACGGCTTGAAATGATAAACGAAGTCATCAACGCGCCGATTGGGAAAATCACCGCCTCCTCGCCGGACTCCTTCAAAGAAACTGTATCTTACGGTTCAGGCGGCAACAACACATTGACGACCATGAGCGGCTTTGGAATCTACTATGCCCGAACGGATTTTGATTTGCCGTTTGACGTGCTGGAAAATTATACCGTTGACAGCAGTCTCCTTTACAACAGAAGGTTTGAAAATCTGCAAGAGTTCTTCGACGAGGGCTTGTACGGCAAGGCACTTTTGGTCTCTAAACTATCACCGCAAGCAATTATATTCAATGTTTATACAAGCGAAAACAAAATCAGCGTTATAACCTTTGAATGTCCGGACAGAGAAACAGAAAAAAGTGATTTAAGCAAATATATTTTCGTCAGCAACAATGACGGTTATTTTGAAACAAACTATGAAAAAGGGAGTGAATTAAATGAAAATCAGTAAGGAATTATTAAAGGGAAGCACTCCGATAATGGTAATGAGCGTTCTAAAGGGCAAGGATATGTACGGCTACATCATCATCAAGGAGCTGCAAAAAAGGAGCGAGGACGTCTTTGTGCTCAAGGAAGGTACGCTCTACCCTATCCTGCACGCGCTTGAAAAAGAGGGATACCTTGACAGCTACTGGGATGAATTTGACAACCGCAAGCGCAAATACTACCACCTCACGCGCAAGGGCGAAAAACAGCTTGATGCGAAAAAGGAAGAGTGGCAGGTGTACTCAAAATCCGTCGGCAAGGTGCTTAGCTTTGCAAATTAAAATTTGAGCTAAATTGCGCTTTGCGGCAGCTGACTTAAACTTTAACCGCGGATGGTTTTTACTGTCCGCGGTTTTTATTTAATCATTTATTGTAAGGCGGTTTATACGCGCATAAAATCATTGAAATATCCCGACAACTATGCTATAATTATTTGGTATAGTATTTTTATTAAAAGGGTGATTTTATGGCAGAAAAAACCGTCAGAACACGATACGCTCCGAGCCCTACCGGCTTTATGCATGTGGGAAACCTGAGAACCGCTTTGTATGAGTACCTTGTGGCGAAATCTCAGGGCGGAAAATTTGTTTTGAGAATTGAGGACACCGACCGCGAACGCCTTGTTGAGGGCGCGGTGGAGTTTATATACAACACGCTGAAGCTCGCAGGGCTTAAGCACGACGAAGGCCCCGACATCGGCGGCGACTACGGCCCGTATGTTCAGAGCGAGCGCAAGGATATGTACCTTCCCTACGCCGAACAGCTGATTAAAGAGGGCAAGGCTTACCGCTGCTTCTGCTCCAAGGAAAGGCTCGAAAAAATCCAGAACGAGACCGTCGGCGGCGGATATGACCGTCACTGCCGCGATTTGCCGCAGGAGGAAATCGACAGGCTCCTCGCCGAGGGCGTGCCCTACGTAATCCGCCAGAAAATGCCAACCGATGGCAGCACGACCTTCACCGACGCTGTTTTCGGCGAGATTACCGTTGAAAACTCCGAGCTGCAAGACCAAATTTTAATCAAGACCGACGGCTACCCCACCTATAACTTCGCGAACGTCATCGACGACCACACAATGGGCATTACCCACGTTGTAAGGGGCAGCGAGTACCTCAGCTCAACCCCGAAGTACAACCTGCTTTACGAGGCATTCGGCTGGGAGATTCCCACCTACATCCACCTGCCGCTGATTATGGGCAAGGACGAGGACGGCAATGTTTCCAAGCTCTCAAAACGCCACGGCGCGACAGGCTTTTACGATTTGATTGAGGACGGCTATCTTCCGCAGGCGATTATCAACTACATTGCCCTGCTCGGCTGGTGCCCGAAGGACAATCAGGAGATTTTCTCCCTTTCGGAGCTTGAGCAGGCGTTTGACATCGGCGGAATCAGCAAATCCCCTGCCGTTTTCGATTACGACAAGCTCAGCTGGTTCAACGGCGAGTACATCAAGGCTATGAGCGCGGAGGAATTTACCGAGGTCGCTATGCCGTACTACAAAAAGGTTTTCGGCGACAGGGAAATGCCCTATGAAAAATTTGCCGAGATTTTGCAAAAGCGCGTAACACAGCTTACACAAATCCCGGAAATGCTCGACTTCTTTGCCGAGCTTCCCGAATACAGCAAGGATTTGTTCGTAAATAAAAAGAGCAAGACAAACCTCGAGAACGCGCCCGTTGTGCTCAGAGAGGCTTACGAGAGGTTAAAGGCTCTGCCCGAGTGGACAGCCGAGCCGATTCACGATTGCCTGATTAATATGGCAAAGGAAAAGGAGCTCAAAAACGGCACGGTAATGTGGCCGGTAAGAATCGCCGCGGCAGGCAAAACCGTAACCCCCGGCGG
>CAMNHG010000083.1 GCA_946539105.1 uncultured Clostridia bacterium
GCAAATTGCAATACATATTTAAAATTTTTTCAGGATAAGCGGTGCGTCGAATTTCGCCCTGTGTCGCGCGAATAAAAAGTGCGCATTCGTGTACCCGACCAAGCCGAACAAATCTCACACAAGCGATTTGTCGCGGTTTGTGGGGCAAAATTGAAGGCAGTGGAAACAACGCTGAATGTTTCCACTGCCTTTACTCCTGTAAAAGTTTCTTTAGCTTATTTAGGATAGATTTTAGTTTCTTTTGTGCGCCGTCCTCGGTTAAGCCCAACAGCAAAGACGCTTGACGAATTGATTTCTTTTCTTTGTTTTTCAGACACTGCGGACAGATACCATAGACGTACTCTATCAACAGCCGGTCTTTCTTGTTGAGTTGGGCAATGGCGTTCTGTAATCTTTCTTGTTGGCTCAATTTGAAATAAATGCGTTCTGTATCAAGATCATTTTCAGCGGAATCTACCGCAGAAGAATAGAAATCGTCAACTTCATCACTGCCGTAAAAATCAGCGTTATACTTTGGTTTGAAAGTGGTTACGACAACCAAGTAGTTTTCTATGCTATCTTCCGTCAAATCCATTACCTCTGCAATCTCGGAAATAATTTGTGACAGCGGTTTATTCTTTTCCTTCTTCCGATAATATAAATATGCTATCTTTTTAAGCAGTGCGTACTAATGTTGGTTATCCAACGTGAAATTACCACAGTTAATACGCACATAGTCACGCCACGCTGACAGCACATCATATTTTATCAACTGCAACAACACCAACAAAATCGTTGTGATCGAGGAACAGGCGGCGATCATCCGGCGCATTTTCGACCTCTATCTGTACGGCTACGGCTGCTCTGCCATCGCCCACCTTCTCAATGACAACGGCATCAAATCGCCTGCTTACTATCAGAAAATCATCCACGGCAAGCGGCTCGGCTGGGATAAACCGGAGATCTCGTCGCGCTTTATGTGGGATCACTCAAGCGTCAAGCGGATCTTGTGCAACAAATTTTATATCGGCACGGTGGTCTGCCACAAGACCTACAACAATAAAATCACGCACATCCGCAAGGACATCCCGAAAGAAGAACAGTACGTTCACGAAAATCTTGTCACGCCGATCATCTCAAAGGAAAAGTTTGAGCAGGTGCAGCGGCTGATGGAGCAGAAGAAAAAGATGAACGTCCGCGCCGATTACAACAAGCCCTATCACCGCTACGCCGGATTGTTAGAGTGCGGCGACTGCGGTTCATCGTTCAGCGCCGTCAATCGCAAGTGGAACGGCGAGGTTCGGGTGGAATATGTCTGCAACGGCTATCACCGCTATGGCAAGGATAATTGCAGCTCGCACCGCATACACGAGGAAGAGCTTGACGAGATCATCTACGGCGAAATCAAAAATGTCCGCGAGCAAGCCGAGCGGATCTATGAGAATATCGACGGCGAGGTGCGCAAGTGGCTGAAGAAAAAGAGTACCGTCACCGGCAAGCTCCGTCAGCTCAACGCCGCGCTTGAACAACGCAAATCCGACCAAAAGGAAATCCTGCTCGAGCGTATCCGCGACAAAGAGCACGCCGGGGTTTACGATGAAATGCTCACCGCCTGCGAAAACGACATTAAGAAAATCTCTCAGGAGCTGTACGATATTCAAAACTACAGCGAAACAATCAAGAAACGCAAGTCGGAAATGAAGCAGACAGTTGATTTGATTGAGGAAATCGTAAAGGAAGGGCAAATCAGCAACGCCAATCTCAGGCAGTTGATTGACAAAATAATCATCTACGAGGACGGAGAAGGCTTAAGAATTCAGATAAATCTGAACGCCGCCTTCACCGAGCATATGACGATATTCGGAGACGACGGAAATGAATTAGCCGACCTTCAAGTAATCAATAATAAATATCCGCTTGCTATGAAACGAAAGATAATGTTTGATGAATAATCAAACTGCATAATCAGAGAGCTAAAATGAATTGGCAGACGCGTAAGGTTATCAACTTAAGATTTAGCTATTGTAGCCAAATCCACTGCACTGAATTTGTCGGAAACAACCAACATACTCACGAGCATACCTTGCGCGTCTGCCAACATTTTTTATGCCCAAAATAGCAAAAAGCCCGATAAAACCGGGCTTTTTGTGGGCATAGTATAGCTTATTGTTTTTTTGAAAAAAGATTTTGCGGTAAGTTGCAAAAATCGCCAGTAAGATGCAGAACCGTACTATTTTTTATAGGTCAATTCCTTTAACTGCCATTCCGGTTTTTCTTTATTTCCTTTTTTAACACCGCTTTGAACTAACTGCCCGGTTGCGGTATCGACCCAGAAAAGCCCCGTCCATGCCCACGAGAACATGGTGAGCACCATGCTGATTTTGACGCAAGAGTAGGTTTTGCCGTCAATGCTCACGTTCTCCGTGCCGATTTTCTTGGCGGCAAATTCACCGAGCGACATAGCGCCGCGGTTATCACCTGTGCCAATCGGATAGAACAGGATCTCATCAAGCTTTGAATTAGCAAAAGCAGGGAAGCACATATCCATCATCTGATACCATAAGCCTTCGCCAATCTGGAAGCTCTTGTCCTGCGGTTTGCCTTTGAAGCTGCCGCTCAACTTTATTACGCCGTTTTCCTTAACCGCATTGATTTCGGTATTGTCTGACGGACGGTTATATACCCATTTTGTTGCCGAAAGGCTGCGGTCAACCGTGAATTCTTCCTCCGCCCATTTTTTACCGTCCTTAAAAGTGATTTGGGTAATAATTTGCTCGCTCTCGTAACGGTCATAATTGATAACACGACGCTGTTTGCCGTCTGTGCTTACATACTCGGCAGATAGTAATTCCTCGGGATATGTGTAGTCGGGTATATCAAAGGACTGAATCGGCTTCTGAGAATATACAACCTTACCTTTTAAGAACACTCTGTCGATAAACTGAATGTTAGAGATGTTCTCGGCAGGGTTCTTATCAAGCAGAATCAAATCCGCTTCCATACCTGCCTTTATCTGTCCTTTTCTGTCGGCAATGCCTAAATGTTCCGCGCCGTTTTTGGTGGCAAGCACGATAGCCTGCATTGGCGTCAGTCCTGCTTCGACATAGTAAGCAAGCTCCTTGTGCTCGACCTCGCCCGACATCTGCTCAAGCATATTGTCTGTACCCATAGCAATCGGAATTCCCGCGTCGTACAGCACCTTGAGATTGTGTATGCTGTGCTCCATTCTTGTCGGGTCTTTCTCATATGTCATGGCGTTGACGGTCGGAACAAAGTGCGCGCCCGATTTTTTCCAAAGAGTGATGATCGGGTCGTCGGGTTCAATATCTCTGTCAAGAATGCCGTGTTCTATGCCGTATATGCCCGCTTCAAGCAGTTCCTTTACGTCGTCATAATAAAAAACGTGAGCGGTAGAGTTCAGTCCGTTTTCCTTACCCTCGCGGATAATCTGCTTCATTAACTCCTTGTCTATCTTCTGGATTGTCAGCTTATTATCAAAATACCAGTAGTCGCCGCCTTGATAGGTGAATTTCAAAAAATCAACACCCGCTTCTTTGAGCTCTTTAATTCCCGCGGAAACCTGCTCGGGAGTATTGACCTCAATCGCCATCTCAGACCTTGCCCATTCGCTGTTGGAGCCGAGCGTATTGGCAGGATGCCCGTCGGTAGCCGTAAAGTTCGGACCTACTATCAATAACTCGGGACCCTGAATTTCTCCCGATCTGATTTTATCACGGAGCTTATAGATAAAATGCTTTGGCGCGTCTAAATCCTTAATAGTTGTTATGCCATACGGCAGCACATTCTCATTGAAAATCTGCGGCATTTTTTCGCCCAGAAAAACGTCGCTTTCATCTTCATTGTGACAGGAAAAGCCGCCCTGAATATGAATATGGCTGTCAATCAGACCGGGCATCAGTGTTTTGCCCGCGCCGTCAATCATCTGCACGTTTTTCTTTTGGATGGGCTGCGCGGAGATTTCCGTGATCAAGCCGTTTTTGATATAGACGTTCTGATGCTCCTGCTTTGTTCCGTCACCGACGATGACGTGAACGTCATTGATGATATACTCGTCCTTTTTGTTCTTTTTGGGACGGGTCAGGAATTTGATCAATAAAAAAACTATAATCCCGGTTCCGAGAACCATTTGAATAAATCCGATAAGCGGAATACCTAATATACTTGGCATAACATTTCACTCCTTAATTATTTGCCGAAAATTTTTCCGAAGAAATCGGAAAATTGATTTTTGGGCGGTATCGCCATTCCCTGATCCTTGTCACCTAAAATAATCAAGGTATCACCGGGTTTGATGTCAAAAACATCTCTCGCTTCCTTTGGAAGAACAATCTGTCCTTTTGTGCCGACGGTAACCGTCCACGCGTACTTGCCTTCAGGTCTTGCCATAAAAAACGCTCCTTTCAAAAGTATGTTTTGTTAAACTTAACATACTTATAATAACAAAAAATACCTTTCTTTGTCAAGCACGTTTTTATACAAATGTAAAAAGCAAGTTCAACGTGGTTCACGCCATTAATATGGATTATGAAACCGTTTATCATTTAGCTCTACAGCCAAGCATAAGAAAAAAGATGAGCAGGCACAAAACCTGCTCACCACATACAAACCGGATGAAATTGAATAAAAAATGAGTGTCCATAACATAAATCCGTTATGAACACTCATACTGGTGCGGATAACAGTAGTTTTGTTTTCCGGAAGTGTTTCTGCTCGCTTGCTGTGGCGTGTGCATAGCTATATTGCAGCGTAACTCTCTCGCTAAAAACGTCACACTGTGACGTTTTTGCCTCCCGTTGGTCGGCACGCTCGCCTTCAAGTCCTGTTACCTGCTTGCTTGTTGTAAAACTGAATCAGGGAGTATTCTTGTAGAATACTCCCTGATTCAGTGGTGCAGGTAACAGGACTTGAACCTGCATGAAATTGCTTTCACATGGACCTGAACCATGCGCGTCTGCCAATTCCGCCATACCTGCGAGTATAAAATTTTTGTAGATTTCGAAGAAAGTTTAAGACGGATTTTTCAGTTACACCGAAGGGGTGTCATCTGAACCATGCGCGTCTGCCAATTCCGCCATACCTGCATTTTCAGTTTTTATCCTCTGAATTTTTACACAGCAGAGAGATGAGAACCGAGGCGGAGCATAATGCTTAATCCGCATTTTCAATAAATGTACGCAGTACCATGCGCGGTGTGTCCCGCTTGAAATATAGTCGTACCGCGTCGCGTGATTGCACGCTCCTTATACTCCTTATTTCAAACCTCGCTTTTGCTCGTTTAATCTGCCGTCGGCAGTGCTCGCAACGCAACCAATTCCGCCATACCTGCGTATTGCTCATATTTTTACACGGCTGAGCTTGCCGAGGCGGAGCGTACTGCTTAACCCACAAGCGTTATTATATCAAATAAAAATCGGTTTGTCAATATAATATATTCGTTATTGGGCGGTTGTTTCGCCCTGCCACGTGTTTATTCCGCCGAACTCTCGCACGTCGGTGTAACCCATATCCGCCAGCTTTTGCGCCGCCTCCTTGCTGCGTCTGCCGCTGCGGCAGTACACCAAAATCATTTGGTTTTTATCGGGCAGCTGTTCGGGCTGTTTATCGGCAATGCTCTCATTGGGCACATTAATCGCGTTGGGGATATGCCCTCCGGCAAACTCCTGCTCGGTTCTTACATCGAGGATAACATATCCGCTCTGCTCCTGCATTATCTTTGCGGCTTCCTCCTGAGTAATTTCCCTGTATCCGCTCGGTCGGGCGCAGCCTGCGAAAATCAGCGTTATCGCGGCGAGTAGCGCGGCTAAAAACTTTTTCATTTCAAAACTCCTGTTATAAAACAGGCAGGCGATTTTGCCTGCCTGAATGTTTTGATATTAGAGAACCTTGTGCTCGGTTCTTGCGATAACGTCAAGCTGCTGCTCGCGTGTGAGGTCGATGAACTTAACCGCGTAACCCGAAACACGGATTGTAAAGTTTGCGTACTCGGGCTTTTCGGGATGCTCCATAC
>CAMNHG010000084.1 GCA_946539105.1 uncultured Clostridia bacterium
CAAAAAATATCGGCTGCCCCGAATGAGACAGCCGAAGATGTAAATTAAATTACTTATTTACAGCATCCTTGAACGCCTTACCTGCCTTGAAAGCGGGAACCTTAGAAGCGGCAATCTCGATTGACTTACCTGTTCTGGGGTCTACGCCTGTTCTGGCGTTTCTCTGACGCTGCTCGAATGTACCGAAGCCTGTGAGCTGAATCTTGTCGCCCTCAGCAACTGCCTTTACGATTGTGTCGATTGTAGCGGAAAGAGCCTTCTCGGCATCTTTCTTTGAAAGACCGCTCTGCTCAGCAACAGCGGCGATGAGTTCTGTTTTTTTCATCTTATTTTCCTCCAAAAAATTTATTTAACTTCATCCCATAGGGAATTAAGTTGCTCAAGTGACGCCGTTTTCATATCTATCCCTCTAACGCCGGCGAGGGCTTCTACCTTTGAAAAACGGCTTATGAATTTGTCGCAGGCGTCATACAATGCCTTTTCGCTGTCAATTTTAAGGAAACGCGCTACGTTTACCGCTGAAAACAGCACGTCGCCGAGTTCCTCATATTGATTATCGGCATCGTTATTCGCGATTGCTTCTTTGAGTTCCTCGCACTCCGAAGTCAGGCTCTCGAACGCGCCGTCAACCTTATCCCAGTCAAAACCGACTTTGGCCGCTTTTTTCTGAACCTTCTCGGCTCTCATAAGCGACGGCAGAGCCTTTGACACGCTCTGCATAGCCTGCGTCTGGGTCGTCTGCGACTTGGTCTGCATTTTTACCGCGTCCCAGTTCTTTAATGCCTGGTCGGCGTTACCTGCGTTTTTGTCACCGAACACGTGAGGGTGGCGGATAATCAGCTTTTTACAAATACCGTCGCAGATATCGTTAATATCAAAGCTGTCAGCCTCACGCTCCATCTCTGCGTGAAGCGCGACCTGAAGAAGAACATCTCCGAGCTCTTCTTTAAGAAGCTCCTTGTCGTCGGTGTCGATAGCCTCAACAGCCTCGTAGGTTTCCTCGATAAAGTTTGAGCGGATGGACTTGTGTGTTTGCGCCCTGTCCCACGGACATCCGCCGGGAGCACGCAAAATTTTAACAATCTCGATTAGGTCGTCAAAATTGTAATTCGGTTTTTCCTTAAAGTCCATATCTACATCTCCGAAGCCGTGGAAAATGCAATCCACAGTTATATATTCTACCCAATTAAGTGCAATTTTTCAAGTGTTTTTGCGATTTTTTCACCTTTTGGTAAAATCTTCACCTCTTGGGCGGAAAACGTGCGTAATATTAGTAAAATTGCAATATAAATTACCGCTGCGGCAAGGATTGCGATGATGGTTGAGAGCCTGTGGTTCATATGTCCCTCGCACAGCTTGTTGACAAAAAAGGCAACTGCCGAGCTGCCGACCGCTCCGATAAGCGGTTTTATTGTGGTTGAAAAGAAATTCGGAACAACCTTGGAATACTTTACAAGCAGGTACATACCCACTACGCAAATGAGCGCGTAAGAGATAAGCGAGCCTGCGGTAGCACCCTGAATGTTGACCTCGGGCATACTTACAAATATCCAAGAGGTTCCTATCTTTACCAGCATACAGATGGTGTACAGAATCATCGGCAGCTTTACCCTTCCGATTCCGTTTAGCATACTGCAAATCGGAGTGATAATACCGGTAAAGATTGTCGTGATACCCATAAGGGTGAGCACGTTGCCGCCGATATTTACCAAATCGGGGCTTGCGTATATGAAGTTCATTATCGGATGCGCCAGTACGCTCAGACCCAGTGCCATCGGCAGGGTGAACATCATTGTCATTTTAAGCACTGTTTCTATTGAAGTTTTAAGCTCTGACTTGTTGCCCTTTGTATATGCACTGGTTACGTTGGGCATCGCGCTTGAACCGAACACCTGCGTTACAGCGGTTACAAGCTGCATTAAGGTGAGCGACGCGCCGTAGCAGCCCCACAAACGGGTGTGGATAGTAAATTGATTGCCCTTGCCGCCGAAGAACACCTCGGGCGGATAATACGCCTTATACTGCTCAAACAACGCCTTGGCGTTTGTACCGGCGAGGTTAAAGAGCACGTTCTGAATAATTACCGCGTCAATCAGCGAACCGATGCTCATAACGAGCGCGCCGCCTACGATAGGCAGGGCGGTTTTTACAATGATTGAGAATGTCTCGCGCTTTTGCCTTGCGTCAACTGAGTTTTGCAGATATTCCGCGGGAATACCGTCGCCTCCGATTTTGTACTTTAACACAAGATACAGGAACGAACAAAAGCTCGCGATTGAAATACCGCAGATATTGCCGGCTACGGAGAACGCCAAAATTGTGTTTTCCGCGTCAATATGGTTGTTGCCAAAGTTGATGAACAAAAACCTGCCGGTGGCGCGGTAGTGCTCCATACCGAACTTCATTATTAAAAAGGCAAACAATGCTCCCAAAACGAGCTTTACAACAGCCTCGATAACCTCCGAAACGGCGGTCGGGAACATATTTCGCTGTCCCTCGTAATATCCGCGGTAGATTGAAGTGAGGCAGCCGAAAAGAATTACCGGTGCCAAGGCAATCATAGCGTAGATAGCGTACGGGGATTTTATGAAATAGAACGCGTAGGGAAAGCTGACCGCCACCATGGCGAGCATACATACAAGTCCGACAATAGCAAAAAGCGGAATTGAAATTCTGTGAACCAGCTTGACGTCCTTGTAACGCTTTTGCGTCATATTCTCGGAAATAAGCCTTGAAATAACAATGGGCAGTCCGCCTGTCGCTACGGTGAAGATTACGACAAAAACCTCATAGGCATTGTTGTAAATGCCTACACCCATCGAAGCCAGGCTGTCGCCGAACATTGAATAGATGTCCGCTAAAATGACCTTGTCCAAAAGCCCGAAGACCTTGACAATAATCATACTGACGGTAAGTATGGCGGCACCTTTTACAAAGGTTGAAGAAACACTTTGCTCGGCATTTGCCACCGCGTTGTATTTTTTAGACAAATTAAATCACCTAATTATAAATAGTTATAAATAGTCAAAAACGCGCGAATCAGCACTGCAAAAAACAGTGCTGTCACGCATAAATATCAATAATAATTATTCTGCGGCTTCCTCAGCCTTTTCCTCTGCGTTTTCCTCGACAGCTGCTACAGCTTCCTCGGCGGAATCAATAACTTCCTCGGCAGCTTCTTCGGCTGCGGCAGCGATTGTCTCGTCCTTCTGAGCAGCTTCCTCAACCTTTTCTTCGTCGATTTTCGCGCCGCAAATGTTGCAGAACAATGAGTTCCTTGGAACCTTTGCCTCGCACTGAGGGCACTTTTTCTGATCCATAATTTCGTCAAGATGGTTGTTGATAATTACAAGGTTCTCCTTAAGCTCCTTAATCTCGGCGATTGCAGCCTCGATATCAGCAGTCATATCAACACCGTGAACTCTCTCCTTGTAAGTGAACTTACCGAGGTCTCTGAGCTTCTTATTGATATCGCCTCTGATTTCGGCAGCGGTGAACTTATGTTTTGAAGCGTCATAAACCAACGCTGCCTTCTTTGAAACAGCCTCAGCGGCAGTTTTTGCGTTAACAACTACATCGTCAAAAATTTCATCAAATTTTCCCATGATAATCAACCTTTCTTTTTTGGGATTAGTATTAATCCCGATTTTTAATTTATTATTTCATAGTATAACACTATTGAATCCAATAATCAACTCAAATTTTGCGTATAAAAAGCGTATATTTCCTCTTTCCTTTTGAGTATTTCGTCAAATCTGTCGATGTACTCGTAGGGGAACTTAAAATTGAATACTCTTTTGAGGTAATCGGTCTGCGCGTTTTTGAGCTTTGTCACTCCGCCCGAGCCGCAGGCGAGAATGGTGTGGGTTTCGTCCATAACATAGACGTTGTACAAACTTTCGTAACCGCGCTTTGACCAGCCGACATTTTCAAGGTTGCCGACCATTCTCGTCTGGCGGTAAAGGTAATACGGAATGTATTTCTCTGAAATAAGCCTGTTTTGGGCGTATCCGAGCATTTTCCTTGCTCTTAACGCCTCTTCCCTGTCGATAATTTTGCCGTCCTGCGTGAGGTTTGAAGCGCGCTTCATACACAGCGTGTGAACCGTAATACATTCGGCATTTAAATCTATCATTGAATCGAGCGACTTTTGAAAGCTCTCTACGGTATCGGACGGTAGTCCTGCGATAAGGTCGGTGTTGATATTGTCAAAGCCGCATTTTCTCGCTAAATCAAAGGCTTCATAAAACTGCTCTGCGGTGTGCTTACGTCCTATAGCCTTTAAAACTTCATCGTTTATGCTCTGGGGATTTATGCTGATTCTGCCGACGTTATTTTCTTTTAAAGAAATAAGTTTATCTCTCGTGATTGTGTCTGGTCTGCCTGCTTCAACCGTAAACTCGCGGCAGGTACTCATATCAAATTCGGAATTTACGACCGACAGCACACGGCTAAGCTGTTCCGCGCTCAGCGTTGTGGGCGTTCCTCCGCCGAAATACACGCTCTCGAGTCTGAGCCCGAGGTCCTTTGCCGCCTTTGCGGTAGCTTTAAGCTCCTCGCAGAGCAGGTCAACATACGGCTCAATCAGCTTTTTCGCACGTTCGACTGAAGCCATTACAAACGAGCAGTAGCTGCACCTTGACGGGCAAAACGGTATTCCGACGTACAGACTGAACGATTCGGGCTTAGACAGGCTTAGAATCTCGCGCTCATTCTGCTCGGTAATCCGCGCGAGCTCTGCCTTTTGAGAAGTTACAAAAAAGTCGTTTGTAAACCGCGACACAGCGGTGTCCATATCCGATTCCTCGCTGATTTTCCGCAGCAGCTTTACAGGTCTAACGCCTGTCAGAAGTCCCCAGGGCTGAGAAATATTGCTGTACTCGCGGAGCATTTTGTACAGCAGAGAAACCGTTGACAATTCATCGAGCGTGTCGTCATTTTGTATTTGCGCCTCATCCTCGGCATAAAAGTCGTTAATTTGAACCCTGACAGTGATTTTATCCGACAGCTCCGAGAACACGTAGGGCGACTTAACCTCCGAAAACTCCTTGAAAACATTTATCTTTTCATTCGGAAAAAACAGCCTTGTGAGGTTTTCGAGCTCGAACCAAAAACGGTTGTTCTTGACGTACAGATTCATTTTACAAGCCCCTCATATATGGGTTGAATCTGCGCTCATGCTCCAGCGTGGTGAACGGACCGTGACCGGGGATAACGGTGTAATCGCCCTCCAAATTCTTTAATCTTTTGAGCGATTGCGTAATAGTATAATCGTCGCCCGTAGGCAGGTCTGTCCTGCCGCAAGATTCACAGAAGAGAACGTCTCCGCAAACTATAACGTCATCAAATATAAATACTCCGCAGCCGCTTGTGTGACCGGGGGTGTAGAGGTATGTAATCTCAGTCTCGCCGAGCATAAATGATTCGCCGTCGTCAAGCAGAATATCCGCCTTAAACGGAGACATATCCAAAAAATGCTTGGCGGTGAGATTGAGCTTTGGGTTGCTCAAAAATTCGTCGTTGTGCTTTCCGGTCACAATTTTCGCGCCGAACATATCGGCAAGCTCCTTTGCGAAAAGGATGTGGTCGTAGTGACCGTGGGTGAGCATAACATATTCAAGATTTCCGCCGTCTGCCTTAATCTGCTCAATCAGCTTTTGCGACTTTCCGCCGGGATCGACCACAGCGGACTTGCCTGTCGCTTCGTCAACAAGATACGAGCAGTTTGTCATAATCTCGGAAACATGATAAACCTTAATATCAATCATATTTTTAAATCCTTAGTGTCAATATCTATTGTGACAGGGCCGTCGTTTACGAGCGACACCTGCATATCCGCGCCGAACTCGCCCTTTTCAACGTGGATTTCGTTTCCGCTGACCACATCGCAAAAATACTCGTAAAGCGGTTCCGCAGTTTCGGGACGCGCGGCGGCAATAAAGCTGGGACGTCTGCCGTGCGAGCAGTCGGCGTACAGCGTGAAGTTTGAAATTATCAG